>CAZENC010000012.1:0-22120 GCA_964513115.1 uncultured Desulfobacteraceae bacterium
CCAAATCGGTGGCAAGGGCCACGGGTCGAAATTTTGTCCGTCTTTCCTTAGGGGGAGTAAGGGATGAGGCCGAAATAAGAGGACACAGAAGGACCTATATAGGCGCTCTCCCCGGCAAGATCATTCAGTTCCTGAAAAAGGCAAAATCGAACAATCCGGTTTTTTGCCTGGATGAAGTTGATAAAATGAGCACTGATTTCCGTGGAGATCCTTCTGCAGCCTTACTTGAAGTCCTGGATTCAGAGCAAAATTTCGCCTTTAACGACCATTATCTGGACCTTGACTACGATCTTTCAGATATATTGTTCATTACCACGGCCAATAATCTCCTCAATATCCCCCTGCCCCTCCAGGACAGGATGGAAATTATAAGATTGCCCGGGTACACAGAACTGGAAAAGATGAGCATTGCGAAGCAGTTCCTTATCAAGAAACAGGTCACAGCAAACGGTCTCAAGCTTGAAAACATCTCTTTTACTGATAAGAGCATCCTCACGATCATAAGGCACTACACCAAAGAGGCCGGCGTCAGAAACCTGGAACGCGAGATTTCCACCATCTGTCGTAAAGTCGCAAGGGAAGTCGTAAAACAGGGAAGGGATACAAAGATATCTATTAAGGCTCGGTCCATCCATAAATACCTTGGGGTGCACAAATACCGGTATGGACGCACAGAAGAAAAGGACACTATAGGAGTTGCTACAGGACTGGCATGGACCGACGTGGGCGGCGAACTTCTTCAAACAGAAACAACCATTATGCCGGGTAAAGGAAACCTGGTCCTCACGGGGAAACTCGGAGAGGTAATGCAGGAGTCGGCACAGGCAGCTTTGAGTTATGTCCGATCAAGAGCGCGACAATTGAGACTTCCCGATAACTTTTATGAAAGACTCGACATCCACATCCATGTCCCCGAGGGTGCTATTCCCAAGGACGGGCCTTCCGCCGGTATAACTCTTGCCACTTCTATTGTCTCTGCCCTTACAAGAAACCCGGTTAACCGTGATATCGCCATGACCGGTGAGATAACTCTGAGGGGAAGGATACTACCTATCGGGGGGCTGAAAGAAAAGATCCTCGCAGCCCACCGGGGAGGTGTGAGAAAGGTGCTAATGCCATTTGAGAATAAAAAAGATATAGAAGAAATACCCAAAAAGATTCTTAAAAAGGTGGAGTTGATCCTGGTCAAACATATGGACGAAGTTCTCAAGGAATCCTTAGTCATCGAACCGGGAACTGAAATCTTTGCACCGAAAGAGGAATGCAGGCCCTTTGGCATTGAAGACATTGCAAAGACGGAAAAGGAATCTACAACCGGTTTAGTAACGGCTCACTAGACAATCTGGAATATCTTGACAAAGAAGTCCAAAGCTGGTAGTTAAGTCGCCCTTTACATCGGGCGGATAGCTCAGTGGGAGAGCATCGGCCTTACAAGCCGAGGGTCGCAGGTTCAAATCCTGTTCCGCCCACCATAAATAAAATCCTGTCTTCGACATGATTTTATAAAACGCGGCTTCGCCGCTTTAATTCTACGTCAGTTTTGCCGATCGGGGACGTAGTTCAGTTCTGGTTAGAACGTCCCGCCATTCCCGGCGGGAAGGTCGCCGGAACGAACAGCTACTCCCAAACTGTATAAGGATGTTCAAATAACATATTCACGGGGACGTAGTTCAGTTCTGGTTAGAACGTCCCGCCATTCCCGGCGGGAAGGTCGCCGCAAAGAACAGCTAATCCCAAACTATATAAGGATGTTTAAATAACATATTCACGGGGACGTAGTTCAGTTCTGGTTAGAACGCCGGCCTGTCACGCCGGAGGTCGCGAGTTCGAGTCTCGTCGTCCCCGCCAGCAGCTAACAGGGCTTGTCATTTTGAGAAGGTGACAGGCCTTTTTATTCCATGTCATACTTTGTTTATATTCTTAAAAGCCAAAAAGATGGCACTTATTACATCGGCTCCACGGGGAATTTGGAGGAAAGGCTTCACCGTCACAACCAAGGCCGCTCCCAATACACCAAACCCAAACGTCCGTGGCGCCTAGTATATTCCGAAGAGTATTCCGACAGACCAAGTGCTGTCAAACGTGAAAACCAGATTAAGCGTCGTAAGGACAAAGAGTTCATAGGAGCTCTAATTCAACGTCCCGCCCCCAGGGCGGGAAGGTCGCGAGTTCCCCGCCCTTTGGGCGGGATCTAAGGACGAGCTTCTCGTCGTCCCCGCCATTAATAAAATCAATGGCTTAAGCCACTTCTTAAGTCCTTTTTTTATACCTTATTTTTTCCGCCCCCACCATTATCCCCACCACTAAAATGTTATATTTTGGGGGTGATTTGTTGCAATCCCTCTTGTTTGAAAGCGCTTTCAATTAATGGGAAAGTGAGAAAAGTAATTAAAAAAGCAGGGCCATTCCTGATCCTGCCAGTTTGTGTGAAAATCCATGATTATTGGTTGTCAGAAATACATGTGCAGATAGCTCGATAGCATCACAACTCACCGAAAATATGAGTAGCAGATATAACAAGGCGAAATAACGCCTACGATTGGTGGGGTTGCTACCATACGCGACTTTTGCGTTGCGTACCTTGGTTAGAAGGAATTATTTGATATGAAAGATGGCGCCTCTTTCCTCACCTACCAATAGCTATCTTTTTTGCGTGTAACCACTTAGCTTTCAAAGTTGTCTTGGTCAAAAAAGTAATAAGTCGAAAGCCCCTCTCAACTTCCACATTTACAAGGCTCACTCTAGCCTATTAGGTGAAGGTCAGCTTCTTCAGCAAGTTGAAGCGCAATAATTTTATGTTTCAATTTGTCTTCAGGCCAATTAACAATATTGGCGTGTCGGGGATGCGGGTTGGGGTATGGTTTAACCTTTAAATCCCGTTTCAAGACCTTTGAAACCACTATGTCAGCGCGTCCCAATAATGGTTTTGGTTTCTCCATCACATCAGCAACAAAACGACGACCTATTTCAAAAATCTCCTCATCACCTAGGTCAATAATTCTGTAAACCGATGATTCTCCGTCCCTATTAGGCATAAAAGCATTATATTTCACTGTCTGGGTTGAAGACCTGTAATAAGTTTTTTGCATTATAAAACGCGATACTGATTCCGATGGAGATACCTCTTCTTCCAAAATAATTCTCCTCAATTAAACAAGCGCAAGACATTGTCTACAACTATCCGAGGAAGTTCCTCAAAAAAGTACTCAGCACCAAAGGTCTTACTATATTTCCCAAACAGTCCCGCATATGAAATCGTGCTCTTTCCACCCACGCTTATCACAAAAACATGCTGCTTCTTTTTATACCACTCAAAAACGATTTCTCCCGTCGGTTCTGGTGACACTTCGGGTAACGGTAAATTAGAAGGGAGCAAATCAAGAAGCTGTATTGCTTCATTAAACGCCCGTTCAGGTATTGCGATAGCACCATAGCCATCCCAGTCTGATACAGAGCATTCGCGATATATATTGTAGATATCCTTATATATAAGCGTTTTATAATGTTCCTCTTTTTCAGGTTCCATTTTTATTTCCAAAGGAGATTCATCGCTGTAATCATCTGTCCCTGCCCAGACGCTTTCTTCAAAAATCCCAATAATATCCAGAATTGGTATTGATAGAGGCGACCTAATTGCCAAATTACAGATAGTAGCTGGTGAAACAATCTGAGTGGTAATATCCTCCCTTATACCTTCGTGCCCGACAGAAACATAGTTCGCCTGAAGAGAGCCCCGTTGGAAGATCGTGGGATAAGTATGATCCTCTATAGTGATAAGGCTACTTCCTAATTTTGTGGCGAAAAAAGGATAATATTCTGTATCAAATCCGTCTTCCATTATCTTTGTATGGCCTAATACTTCCATTTGCCTTCCCTTTATTCGAAATACAACTTGAGGATTTTGTTTAAGTGTTGTGGTGCCTTTTCGAAATAAGTCTTTATGTCATCGGCCGAGAACGCCTCATCAGGAGCCTCATCAGATGAAAAAGTATTCAAATCATTGACAACTAATATTGCAGGAGCGGTTTCGCCATCCCCAATCATTATAGGCAAAAACTTCATCCTGACCCATGAATTAATGTTAAAATTCTCCCAAGGATACTTTTTCAAAGAATGTATCTCGAATCGTTTTGTGTTAAAAAATGGCCGTCCTTCAATAATTTGTTTCTCATTACAGAAACTACGCAATATATAATCAAGTGCGTCATCCTGTATTAGCGATCTCTCCGTTACAATGGCAATCCGTTGGACTCTTAAACCAAGTTCCTTTTGATAATGCCCAAAAAAATCCGAAGCGATTGAAGAGAAATCATCTATGCTGATAACTTCATCAGTTGAATTGGGTGGCACCTCATAGAATAAATTAGTGCGTTCAAGTGAGATATTTAGCTTCCATTTTTTATCGGAGGATGAGAATAGAATTCTTGGAATTCCTGGCGGTGCATCCTGTGGTATGGGTAAAATACTAGGCGATTGCCCCACGTAATTACCTAGGAGGTCCGAGACAAGGTTTGCAATCTTCAAGGAACTAGATATGTTCAATTCAGGCGTAAATACACTTCCCAAGATTTTATAAATTCTGAAATCCAGCATTATGGTAACCCTTTATGATTTTTATATTATTTTAAAAACTATATCGAGAGATGTCAATGATACTTAATATAATCAATTTTAATCCCAATTTCAAGCTACCCCCTAACTTTCAACAAATTTCTCATTCCAACGACGTTTTTGGAATGTGAGAAATTGCCAATGTAACAATCCTAGAGTTTTAAGATACATAACCTATCAAACAAATGAAAGCAAAAAACAGGAGACTGGGAACTTATTACCGGCTATCTCTTTTTGGTATATCGCTCCCGGCGGTTTTTCGTTCTGTACCAAGGCGGGCTTGTTAAGTCTCATAATCAAATATAGAATCATGTAGCAATGAATGTGCAAATCTATTGACATTTATTGCGAAATGCCTTTAAATATGCACATGCAAACAGAAAATACCCAAAAGGAGAGGATCCTTGCTCTTGCAAAAAAGCTGGGAGTAATTAGCGTTAGGGATCTATCTGACAGAGGGCTACACCATGAATCACTTCGGAGGCTCCGCAAGGATGGAATTCTTGTTAAAACCGGCCGGGGACTGTACGAACTTTCAGGTGCGGATGTCACCGAAAATCACAGTCTGGCTCTTGTGGGAAAAAGAGTACCCAATGCGGTTGTTTGCCTACTTTCCTCCCTGCAGTTTCACGATATAGGCACCCAGAGCCCCTCTAAAGTATGGATTGCGATTGACCGAAAGGCAGCAAAACCAAATATGGATTACCCGCCGATAAGAATTGTCAGATTTACCGGCCCATCTCTCAGCGAGGGTATAGAAACGCATGATATTGAGGGCATAACCGTAAAAATCTATAATCCAGCCAAAACGGTAGCAGACTGTTTTAAGTACAGAAATAAAATAGGGCTTGATGTATCCCTGGAGGCCCTGCGCGAATGTATTCGAGGGCAGCGTTGCACAAATGACGAAC
This sequence comes from uncultured Desulfobacteraceae bacterium, assembly GCA_964513115.1. GTDB lineage: Bacteria > Desulfobacterota > DSM-4660 > Desulfatiglandales > Desulfatiglandaceae > JAFDHL01. Next base: position 5,523 of record CAZENC010000012.1, read on the forward strand.
TCTGGCATTATGCAAAGGTTTGCAGGGTTGCGAATGTAATGAGACCTTATCTTGAAGCGCTAGCTTAATTCCTAAGTGAAAAATGATGAATTTTCGTTGGACAGTATTAAGAATTCTCAGTGGAAGGCATTTCTAAACAAGAATGAACTAACGGACATATCTGAAGAGTTCCCATATATTATAGAAAGGCTGCGTGATTTTTTGGCCCCGCCACTTAGAGCCTTTTCTTCAGGTAAGCGTTTTTCTCTTTCTTGGACGCCTGGAGAAGCATGGCATCCAGAATAAAAGGAAATGGATAAATAACCATGTATTCATTTACGGTAATTTTTGAGGGAAACTACTGATGAGAATCCGGGTTTTTTATGATTTTTCATGCCGAATCCCTGCAAATTATCCCGCAGTAAGTATATAGTATTATTGGGAAATTCAAAATGGGATAAGGTGCCTGTCACCTAACAGGGACAGGCTTTTTTATTAAGTTGCACCCAAAATCTGGTCATATTCAACTTTATGAAATTACTCAAGGAAACAAAATAGTATGTCTCAAGAAGCACCATCTTCAAATGCACTGATCCTGCTCTTTCGTGATGCCCTCAAGTTAACCTTCGATCTGTTCAAGATCATAGTACCCGTGGTCATAGCCGTAAAAATCCTTCAGGACCTTGATCTTATCAAATATCTGGCAATACCTCTCAGCCCCTTTATGAAATTTGTCGGCCTGCCGGCCGAAATGGGCCTTGTCTGGGCTACTGCAATGCTAAACAACCTGTATGGCGCAATTGTCGTTCTCCTCTCCCTCGTCAAGGAGACACCAATTACCACGGCCCAGGCTACCATATTGTGTACTATGATGCTCGTAGCCCACAACCTGCTTATTGAATTGAAAATTGCCCAGACTTCAGGTCCGCGGCTGATATTTCAGACCATATCCCGGCTGGGATCAGCCCTTGTTCTCGGCTGGCTTCTACATGTCTTCTATTCCTACTCTGGCCTGCTCCATCAGCCCATTAATATTCTTTTGAAACCCAGTCTCGAAAGCACGCCCCAAAAAGAATCCTGGGTCTCCTGGGTTGCGGGGGAAGCACAAAATCTCCTTTCCATCTTTTTTATCATCCTCGGACTTTTTCTGCTCATGCATTTACTTAAAAAACTCAAAATCATTGATGCAATGAACCGGTTACTTCGCCCTGTCCTGAAACTTATGGGCATTGGCCCAAAAGCTTCAGCCGTCACAGTTATTGGACTGACATTGGGTATAGCATACGGCGGCGGGCTTATCATCCATGAGGCCAGAACCGGCCACATACCCAAAAAAGACGTATTCTATTCCCTTACTTTTATGGGCCTCTGCCATTCTCTTATCGAAGACACCCTTCTCATGGTAATGGCCGGGGGTCATCTCTCCGGCTTGCTTTTTGCGAGGATTGCCTTTTCTCTTGTCGCTGTAACCCTTATTGTAAAAGTAACCGCCCTCCTGCCTGAGACCTTTGGCGACAAATATCTCTGGGGAAACCCTCGATAAGTCATAGTAATCCTTTCTTTACTGGGAAACAAAGCCCCACCTTTGGGTGGTGTTCTATTGGTCCGCTAGAACTGATGGCTGTAGATTCCAATGGTCCGTTGCTATGCAGACCACGACTCGGGCCGCAGCATAAGGCAGAGGAGTTTTGTCCGAAAGATGCGTCCTTTCGAAGAGTCCCATACCTTCGCCTTAAGGTTTGCATCCACATTATAGAGTAAAAGCAGGGGCCCTCCAAACTTACGGCGGGCAAGTCATGGGGGTCTGTTTTCAAAAGCCGCATAGGTTGACTTTTTATGGAACGTTAGTGAGGCCCGGGATTTCAGCGGTGAACAGCCCCTGAAAGGATTCTTTCTCGTGGCCTTAGGCGGCAATATCTGCTCCAGGCCGTCTATTTGCGGGAATGGGGGCGTTCGACTCTTTCGGCAGAAGTTTAGATGCGATTTTTGAAAAAAGATCGCCATGGCCTATCCACCTTGTATCCGGCGGGATTTATAATGTTTTATTGGTCCGCAATACGTCTGGCGGGGTTGGCCCCCACCGGTGGAATGTCAATCCGCAAGCGGCGGATAAAAGCAGTGATGTCTTGATGGTGGATCAGGGAGTGGCGCAAGGGTTGCATATTAATCATATCTAAATTATAAATAAGGAATCCAATTCCACAACCACTGTGTCACAATTCCTCGCGGTCATTGCGAGCGACCAAAGGGAGCGCGGCAATCCCCTTAATTTCGACTCGTTACGAGATTGATTCGTCACATGCGGCTCCTCGCAATGACATTACGACACAGCCTCACAGGCCATGGTTCTCAAATGGGCAATAAATTTGAATTGCGATCTGAGCATACAACGCAATTGGGAGGTTAGACATGAAACTGAACGACGCAGTCCTTTCCAGGAGAAGCATAAGGGCTTTTCTCCCCGATCCCGTACAACGTGAGAAGATCTTAAAAATTATCGAACTTGCCAGATGGGCACCGTCCTGGGGAAATATCCAGCCCTGGGAGATCATTGTGGCGGACGGTGAAAAGACAAAGCTTCTTGCTGAGGCATTTGTCGCTGAATCTAAAAAGGGTGCCGGGCCTCGGCCGGACATAGACATGCCGGTCGAATATCCTGCAATTCACAAAGAGAGATATATCGCACTTGGAAGGGCCCTTTTTACAGACATGGGAATTGCCAGAGAAGACAAACAAGCACGCACTGAACACTACCTTAACATGTATCGATTCTTCAGCGCCCCAGCTGTCATATACCTCATCATCGATGGAGGCCTGAACGAGCCTTATGCCTGCCTGGACATCGGCTCCATAGGAACCACAATTTGTTATGCCGCCGCCCAGGAGGGGCTTGGGACGATCTATCTCGCTGCATCAATGCATTATCCTGATATCGTTAGGAAAATCCTTAACGTGCCTGAAACAAAAAAAGTCGTAATCGGCATTGCCATTGGAACACCCCATCCCGAAGCCCCGGCAAGTCTTTTCCGCAGCCAGAGAGAGCCCGTAGAAAAAATTATGTGTTTCGCCTAATAATCTACACACGCCTTTATGCTAAATGCTTTGAGCATATCAGTTTCTGATACTAAACATTAGAGACTGTTTTACTATGGATTTATGCCGGATTTCATGATATCCTTAAAGACAAAATGCATAAGGGGCAAAATCACATGCAAATGAAAAAATCTATTATATTTATTTGTGCTTCTTTATTTCTCGTTTCCTGTGCCGGCACCCAAAAATTTTCTTCGGCCCAATATGAGTTCGAACAAGGGCTCGCACTGTTTAATGATGCAAAATATGTACAGGCTGTCCCGCATTTTGTGAAGGCTTCCGAAATCGAGCCGAAATACCTGGAAGCCTATGTGTACCTTGGCCGGTCCTATCTAAAACTTGACAGGTGGATCGATGCTGTCTCACCTTTACAAAAGGCCTATGGTTTGGCCCCCAAGGAAACAGCAAAAGTGATTGCCGGTGACCTGTTCAATGCATTTTTCGGTGCCTCACTTTCCGAGTTTGAAAACAGTAATTATAAGGCTTCCATTAATTATATCAGACAAGCCCTCAAGCTAAACCCAGGATCTGTAATTGCCATAAAGGAGTTAACCAAATCACTGTTAGCCTTTGGCACGAAGTTGCTGTCCGATGGAAAGATACTGGAGGCCATTCCGGCTTTCAAAGAGGCTGTTGAATTATCACCTGGTAATTTTGATGGCTATTTCGGGCTTGCCAAGGCATTATTTTACAACGGCGAAGCCCTGAATGCCCTAGACGCTGTTAGAGAAGCGATAAGGATAAACCCAAAAAACAATGACCTTGTAACGACACTGCTATCCTTTGGCGCAAAATTTCTGTCGGACGGAAAGATACCGGAGGCCATATCTGCCTACAAGCAAGCTATTATGTTATCACCCCTCAATATCGATGCAAGTCTTGGTCTCGCAAGGGCATTTTTTAATAATGGCGATTTCCAAAACGCCTTGAAGGCTGTCAGAAATGCGATAATAATAGATCCAAGATCCGATAAAGCCAAGGCTCTCCTTTTGGAACTAATGACACGGGATTAAATCCCGGCTTCCGACTCATAAAAAAGAAAGCTGAATAAACCATTTAGCCTTATTTCAAATACCTAAGACAACTTAAGATCAGCAAGCTCTTTAATTCCCGCAGGCCTTTTCTCTGGAGTCTGTCATGAGCCACAGATTTAGAATCCTTGTTCTATTCCTGGTTTCATTGGTGGGGATATTCTTTCTCGCATCTCAAGCCCATACCTCAAAACCAATCGGTAAAATTACCAGGCTTAAAGGTAAGGTTATCCTGCTCTCAGGGCGAGAATTTAAAGAGGTCCGGATCGGTCACCCTATATTCCACAGCGACTGGATCCAAACTATGGAAGGAGAGGTTGATGTGCAGTTCCATGATGGCTCCTTGCTGAGGGTGAAGCAATTCTCCAGCACCATAATCCGGGAAAGGGAAGAGACTCTAAACCGGTTAAGTGGGGCCAAAAAAATATTCCGAAGGATCACCTGTTTTGCGGGTACGCTGGTTCTTAAGATGGAAAGGGCGTTTAATTTCGATAAGGAAAGGACAGCGAATTTTTTTCAATCCAGTAATTCTATTAGCGGGGTACGGGGCACAAAGATAGGCGTTACAGGGACTAAAACTAAGATCGATTGGGAAGGAGAAATGCCCGGTAATATTCAAGGGCCTGTTTCTGTAGGAGCCGTAGCGGAGCCAACTCTGACCAACTTGATGCAAGTACCATGCGCCAAAGCACTTTTTGATGCATATCGTGATCCGACCCCGGCTAATATAACGAAGGCGATAGTACTGGCCTACAAAACAATGCTCGCGAACAGCTTTCTACCAAAAGAAGAGATAAAGAATCTGAAAGAACATCTGAAGCACCTGATAGGAATGATACAAGCACTTCCATCTAATCTGGAAAGCCTGGAGGTTGATGAAATCAGGGGCCTGATCGAAACAACAAAAGACCAAATTCATGCCATTAAATCCCAGATAGCTCAACCACATAGATCTCAATTGAGTCAGTACTACGAATCACTTCATGCTTTAAATAACGACATGATACTGCTTCAATCAGCTTATTCAGAGTTGGTTATCGGAACGACCAGCGGATGCTTCCCGGCTGGAACGCTTGTGAGAATAGGATATGGAGGCTTTAAGCGAATAGAGGATGTAACGCCGGGGGACGTCTTGTTGACGTATGATATTGGAAACGACTTGTTAAAGACCAGCCCTGTGACGGAAGTGTACCTGTTTGATAATAACCACTATTATGTGATCAACAAGAAGCTGAAGGTAACAGGAGGTGAACGCTTTCTTACTCCCGAAGGGTGGAAAAAAGTCAAATACCTCCAAAAAGGGGACTATATACTGAATGCCCGAAGGATGGAGGAAGTAACTTATTTGACCTTGGTGCACGGGCCTGTCAAAGTATATAATTTACATGTCGCCAATTCTCACAATTTTTTCGTTTCTCCCGACGAAACTGCAACATATCTTGTCCACAATACCGGGGGCGGCGGCGGAAAGTAGGGATTTGCAGAGGGAATTATATGAGGCGCATTTTGATAGCATCTTTTCTTTTTACCTGCTGTGTATTGCCGGTGACATGGGCAATTCATTTAACAGGGTGGGTCTCCCATGAAAAAGGACAATCATATGCAAGATCAAGATATGTTGTCGCAGCAAAAGGAGATAAAGGTGATGCCGCATATGAGGCCGGGAACAAAGCTCGTCGGGAGTTAGACAATTCCACTGCCTCGGCGTATTATCGAAAAGCAGCCCTATTAGGGAATAAAAAGGCCCAATTTAGGCTGGCTTTGTTGTGTACAATTGATCATGAGGTATGCAAAGACAAAGCTGAGGCGGTCCAATGGATGAGGGCCTCAGCTGAACAGGACTATACGCCGGCACAGCGTGTTCTAGGCCATTGGTATTTACTTGGGTATGGAGTTGAAAAGAATGCAGACAAAGCGAAACAATGGCTAATCAGTGCGGCTAATAAGGAAGACGATATAGCCATGTACCTCTTGGGCAGGATATATGCCACCGGCGAGGGTGTTGAAAAAAATTATGATGAGGCGTTGAAATGGTTCCGGTTAGCCAAAGCAAATGGATATCCGTTACCTGCTGAATATCTCCGTATGGATAACTTGCCCAAGCTCAAGCCGTACAAGAGCCAACAGTCGATTAAAAAGATTATCAAAAGCCGGGAAGATATCATCAAGGAAGTCCAGTCCGGATTGGCGGCGCTCGGCTACAAGCCGGGTCAGGCAGATGGAATAATGGGAAAAAAAACACAAAGTGCTATTAAGGCATTTCAGCAAAAAGCCGGGATTCCTGTTGACGGAAAAATATCCCAAGAATTACTACTGCGAATTACAGATAAACTGAAAAAGTAGTATTAATGACGGAAGGAAGCCGTGATTATCAGCCCTTGGCACAAGATATTGGCGTCTTATGTCAAGGGTTGATCTCAAAAACACGTTCTGGGCTTTTCTAATAACTCAATTTGAAAGGGAGGTGATAGCTATGCCTATAGAGAGTCCGTTTATTCTGATCAACCCGGACCACTGCGTGGGTTGCCACACTTGTGAACTGGCCTGTGCCGCGGCGCATACCGAAGCAGGCACCATAATCGGTGCAGTTCTGTCAGGCGAGCGGTTGCAACCTCGCAATCGTGTGATACAGGTGGACAATGTCAAGCTTTCCACCCAGTGTCGCCAGTGCGAGGATGCTCCATGTGTGAGGGTTTGCCCTACGGGAGCCACTTACCGTACTGAGACCTTAACAGCAGTAGACCAAAGGCTGTGTATCGGCTGCCGACTGTGCATGATGGTCTGCCCCTTTGGAGCAATACATGTGTCCACTGCCACGGTGGACGGTCGTGACAAAAGGGCAGCTTTCAAGTGCGACCTTTGCTCGGACCGATCCGACGGCCCCGCTTGCGTGGATGCCTGCCCTACCAATGCACTTAGCCTGCGTTATCCCCGCGAGGTCATCCAGGAGGCTACCAGGAACACATCCCGGCAATTCCTGGAAGCCCTTGAAACCCAGCAACAACTCACAAGCAATCCATAGGAGGAGGTGATTCCCGATGACATACAGTGAAAAGACATTGAGCAGAAGCATTGATCCTGCTGTACATGAGATGCTAACGCGGGCAGAGGATTTGGGCTTAGAAACAGCCTGGGACCGCTATGAAGCAATGTTGCCCCAGTGCGGGTTCGGTGAACTGGGGGTTTGCTGCCGCAATTGTAATATGGGGCCCTGCCGCATAAGTCCATTTGAGGAAGAAGGACCTAAGGCAGGTGTCTGCGGTGCTACGGCCGACATAATCGTCGCGCGAAATCTTATTCGCATGATTGCAGCTGGCGCGGCCGCTCATTCTGACCACGGGCGGGACATCGCCCACACTCTTTTGCTGACAGCCCAAGGTAAAGGCGGAGGATACGAGGTCAAGGACGAAGCCAAGCTCAAATCCCTGGCAGCGGAATATAATATAAAGACCAAGGGGCGCGGCAAGGAGGATATCGCCCTAGATCTGGCCAGCGCCGTTTATGCCGAATTTGGGAAGCAGGAGGGGCCCATTAAATTCACCCGGCGCGCACCTGAAAAGCGAGTCTCCCTGTGGCAAAACCTTGGCATCGACCCGCGTGGAATTGACCGCGAGATCGTTGAAATCATGCACCGTACTCACATCGGTGTGGACAACGACGCCGTAAGTCTGATTCTACAGGGACTCAAGGCGTCTGTGGCCGATGGATGGGGCGGTTCGATGGTTGCCACCGAACTATCCGACGTTCTCTTTGGCACACCCAAACCTGTCCGCTCAGAGGCCAACCTGGGTGTACTGAAATCCGATGAGGTAAACATAATCGCACACGGCCACGAGCCGACCCTTTCTGAAATGATCGTCGCCGCGGCCCGGGATCCCGAAATGATCGCCCTTGCCAAGAAGTACGATGCAAAGGGTATTAACGTGGTAGGTATGTGTTGCACAGGAAACGAAGTTATAATGCGCCACGGCATTCCCATCGCCGGCAATTTCCTCCAGCAGGAACTTGCCGTCATCACCGGCGCTGTAGAGGCCATCATCGTGGATGTGCAGTGCATAATGCCGGCTCTTGGCGCTTTGACCGGTTGTTTCCACACCAAGTTTATCTCTACTTCACCCAAGGCCAAATTTCCCGGCGCAACCCATATCGACTTTCACGAGGAACGTGCCTATGAAATCGCCAAGGATATCGTAAGCACTGCTGTAGAGAACTACCGCTTCCGTAAAGCTGACCAGGTGCTCATCCCTGACGAGAAGACGGAATGTGTGGTCGGCTTCAGTGTAGAGGCGATCGTGGATGCTCTGGGAGGAACACTAGACCCACTGCTGGACGCTATCAAGTCCGGAGCAATCAAGGGAATTGGAGCAGTAGTCGGATGCAATAACGTTAAGATTCAGCACGATCATAGCCATGTCAACCTGGTCAAGGAACTCATCAGGCAAGACGTGTTGGTTGTGACTACCGGCTGCAATGCAATCGCCTGTGCCAAGGTCGGGCTTATGCTGCCCGAGGCAGCGGAACAGGCCGGCGAAGGGTTGAAAGGCGTGTGCCAGGCACTTGGCATACCACCCGTTTTGCATATGGGCTCATGTGTGGACATCAGCCGTATCCTGGTTGCATGTGCAGCCATAGCCAATGCATTAGGGGTTGACATCAGCGACCTGCCGGCGGCCGGTGCCGCCCCGGAGTGGATGAGCGAAAAGGCTGTAAGCATAGGAGCTTACGTGGTATCCTCCGGGGTCTTTACAGTGCTGGGCACTGTTCCTCAGGTGCTGGGCAGCAAAGAAGTTACTGAATTGCTGACCCAAGGCGCAAACGACGTGGTCGGTGCTGCCTTTGCTGTCGAGGTCGATCCTTTCAAGGCCGCACAACTAATGATTGCCCATATAGAAAAGAAACGGACGGCATTGGGAATTTAATCCAAAATTGAGATATACGTTCTCCGGGCCTTTGGTCAGGAGAACATGGTCTAAGACAAATTGGTCTGCTTGTAAAATCAGGTCCCTTCCCAGGAGCCTGCCTTAGAACCGGTTCTATTGGAGGCTGATGGAAAATATCCAGATACAAGGCATCTGAAATCCCGAGGATGAGGATAGCAGTAGATGGGGGTTTTCCGACAGGCTCCTAGGAGGTAATTATGCCACTTATCGAACATCCACCGCCCCTTGCTGGAGGAGCACTTTTAGCGACCCTGCACAATATCAACGCCAAGCATGGCTACCTCCCCGAAGAAGATCTTTGCTATGCAGCAAATGAATTGGGCGTACCATTGAGTCAACTCTATAGTGCGGCGACCTTTTACGCCGCCTTTAGTTTCAAGCCTCGTGGTCGGAATACAATCAAGGTCTGCTTGGGGACAGCCTGCTATATCCGGGGTAGTGATAAATTGCTTGAGAAACTGGAAGCAACCTTAGGGGTGAAAGAGGGCGAAACCACCGATGATCTGGCCTTCAGCCTTGAAACCGTGTACTGTCTTGGTTCGTGCAGCATGTCGCCGGTCATACGGGTGGACGAAGATACCTATGGTCGTCTCAGGGCAGATCACCTCCCTCGCATCCTCAAAAAGTATGGGCCCGCTGCTGTAGACGCATAAGAATTCAAGGAGCAATGAACATGAAAGTGCGTACCCGCTCTGATCTGGCGACTTTGAGCTCTAGTGGCCTTTCCACACTTTATCCTCCAGGGCTGAGAATAAGCGTTGGGATGGCAACCTGCGGCCTGGCAACAGGGGCAGCAGACGTGTACCATGTTTTGCATGATGAGGCTGACAGGCGGGGACTTGATCTGATGCTCGTCGCCACTGGCTGCATAGGCTACTGCCAGCAGGAACCCTTGGTAGACGTGTATATGCAGGGGCGTGGTCACATACTCTATTCAAAAGTAACAACCGATATTGCCAGCGACATGATCGCCTCACTCGCATCCGGTGAACTGCCGACCGAAGGCGCCTTGGCCATCATCCCGGAAGAGAACTCGAGGAATTCAAAACCCTTGGAGAAACTGGCCGGCTTACCGCTCCTGAACGATCTCCCCTTTTACTCCCTCCAGCACAAAATCATCCTACGCAATTGTGGCCTGGCTGACCCGGTTTGTTTAGAGGAATACGTTGCCAGAGAGGGCTACCAGGCGCTGGCCCTTGCCCTGCTGGACCTTAAATCCGAAGAAGTGATTGGCCAAGTTCTTGGCTCCGGCCTTCGAGGGCGAGGCGGGGCCGGGTTTCCTACGGGGCGCAAGTGGCAAATCTGCCACGACGAACAGGCACAGCCAAAATACATTATCTGCAACGGCGATGAGGGTGATCCCGGGGCTTACATGGATCGAACTGTGCTCGAAAGCGATCCTTATAGCGTCATTGAAGGAATAACCATCGCCGGATATGCAATCGGAGCCAGCCAAGGTTTCATTTACGTACGCAATGAATATCCACTGGCCATAGAGCGCACAACCAGGGCCGTTGCACGAGCCGAAGAAATTGGTCTCCTTGGGAACAATATCCTCAACTCCGGCTTTGACTTTAACATTTCCATCATACGCGGGGCAGGTGCTTTTGTCTGCGGTGAAGAAACAGCACTCATATCCTCCATAGAGGGCGGATTGGGCGAGCCCCGACCCAGGCCTCCCTTTCCTGCTACCAGCGGCCTGTGGGGCAAGCCTACTATTATAAATAATGTCAAGACACTGGCCACTATACCCGTTATTGTAAGCCACGGTAGTAATTGGTACGCCGGTATCGGCGAGAATGGAAACACAGGCACAGTCGTCTTTTCTCTGGTGGGAAAGGTAGCCAATACCGGTCTCGTTGAAGTGCCACTGGGCCTTACGTTAAACGATATGCTCCAGGGCATCGGCGGAGGTGGGTTAAATGGGAAATCGTTGAAAGCCGTACAGACAGGCGGCCCATCGGGCGGGTGTCTTCCGGAACGGCTATTCCATCTGCAAATAGACTATGAGACACTGACTCAGGCTGGTTCAATTATGGGCTCCGGTGGCATGGTGGTGATGGACGAAGAAACCTGTATGGTTGATGTGGCCCGTTACTTTCTCGGTTTCACCATGTCAGAATCGTGTGGCAAATGCACGCCCTGCCGCGAGGGCACTCGCGCTATGTACGAGATACTTACCCGCATAGTTGAGGGCAAAGCCATACCGGAAGACCTCAAGTTGCTGGAAGAGATAGCAGATTGGGTAAAAACGGCCTCGCTGTGCGGATTAGGCCAGACTGCCCCAAACCCGGTACTATCGACCCTCCGCTATTTCCGCGATGAATACGAGGCACATGTAAGAGATAAATGTTGCCCGGCCGGTGTCTGCCGCGCACTGATCCAGCTAAACATCCTGCCGGATCTATGCACCGGCTGTCGCCTTTGCCAAAGGGAATGCCCTGTCGGCGCCATCAGCGGCGAGAAGAAAAAGCCTCATGTCATTGACCAGGAACTCTGCACTCACTGCCGTTCGTGCTACGATATATGCCCAGAAGGGGCTGTTGAAATAGCAAGGGGATAAAAATGATAAACCTTACTGTTAATGGACAACCTGTAACTGTCCCCGAAGGGACGATCCTCCTGGAAGCAGTGCGAGCCATTGGGGTTGATCTCCCTACACTCTGCTACCACGAGGCACTTGCCCCTTACGGCGCGTGCAGGCTGTGCATGGTGGAAATTACAGCACCTTTTAGTGCCACTGTTGCCTCCTGCACATATCCGGTGGAAGAGGGGCTGGTCGTTGAGACCGACTCCCCGAAAGCCTTAGCTACCAGACGTCTCAATCTGGAGTTTCTCTTGAGCCGTTGCCCGCATTCCAGTACAATACGGGAGATGGCTGCAGGGGAGGGCGTGACATATTCCCGTTTCGGCGAGCCCCCGCCGGATGAAGCCGATGAGTTGTGTGTCTTGTGCGGGCTGTGCGTGCGCGTCTGCCGTGATGTGATTGGTGCAGCTGCTATCTCATTCATTGGGCGAGGAACTAAACGGAAAGTGGGCACCCCTTTCAACGTCCATTCCGACGCCTGCATCGGCTGCGGTGCATGTGCCGAGATCTGTCCTACCGGCGCTATCAGGATCGAGGACCGCGGAAGCAAGCGTATCTTGCACACATGGAATACCACTGTTGAGCTTCACGCCTGTCCGGAATGCGGACGTTTTTTCGCTCCCGAACCAATGTCTCTCCTTAAAGAGATTTTCCCCGAAATTAAGGATCTATGGACCTTATGCCCTGCATGCAGGCAGCAGAGGACTGCCCGTCAATGGTTGGATACAGAAACCGATAAGGCCTGATCAAAATCCTTTATAAGGTCTTCAGTCGATCTCCAATGCTGCAAGCTTCTGATGAAGGACAATATGGTTCGGCGTGTTGTTCAGTCGAATGTATTTTAGATCATGATAGCTGTTTTGACCGGTGTATTCAAATGTAGAAGACTGAAAAATCGGCATGCTTACTGCTCCAATTATCGGTGGTTCAGGTTCACCGGCATGAATCAATTTTGTCTCAATGTCATTATAGATTTTCGCCATGATCATTCTCCTTGCTATTTAGTGTGATTTAAGTAAGGACTCCATTTCCGGAGGTTAACCCTTTACCGGCTTTCTTCTCAGTTCAGCTTTGTGCCGCGGCCCGAGTCGTAGTCTGCACGGCAACGGCCCAATTGAATCCCGCTCCTTCGGTTCCAGCAGACCCGCCAGAAAGACGGCGGGCAAGCAGCAGGGAGGGGAGTTTACACCGTAGGAGTAGATACTTCCAAGAGAAGAGTGCCAGTCCGAGCCGTCTAAACTGCATACCTATGGACTAGAACTCGCAGAATACACAGAGAATTTTTATTTTTGTTTCACGCCCGCTCACTACGTTCGCTAGAGCCCACTGAGGTCGCAGAGTGTTTTTTTGTTTTTTAAAATAAAACTCTTTTCTCTGTGATCTCTGTGTACTCTGTGCCCGGCGAAGGTGTTGGGCTTTATTCCCCAGCAAAGAACCGCTCAAGTTGAAAAGCTATTATCTCCATAAAAAAAAGGAGTTAACCTGCTTCGGCTAACCCCCTCCATTTTCCACGACACTCGGAAGCAAAGGACTTTCAGGGCAAAGAACTATCGTTCCTCCCTGTTCCGCTTTTTAACTATTTCGATAAACTCCTCCAGATTCTGCTCGGAACCGAAAACATCGTCATATAATTGCTCACTCCAAAGAGTAAGCCCCAGTTCAAATATATCATGTATGAGATTATCGGCATTCTCAGCCCCTTCCAGTTGCAACACTTGATAAAGCAATTCGTCAGGCACCCTGATTGGATAAACCGCTGCAGAGGAAGTAGTACCGTTTTTTTTAAGATATTCCTGAATATTCTTTAGAATTCTTAAATTTATATACTTCCCCTTGTATTCTGCCTCATCCATTAACTTTACCTTATATTCTCAGACTGTCTACTTCTAAAATATAAAAATGCGGATGTCAACTGAAAGGTAATTACCCTGATTCACCATCGAGACATCATCTGCCATTCGACAGGCCGTTCGACCTCAAGGCTCTCGACAGGCTTGCGACGCATTACTTATACGCCTCAGTCGTCGCTCCTTCCGCAAAAGTCAGCGGGATCTTCTAGTCGCCCTTGCATCTAACACCTTTCCGGTGCCCAGGATTGATACCAAAATTCATGGTCATTTCTACCAAGATGTGAATTTGATGGTCGATTTTGGAATTACTGTGCATCTTGGTCCTGTATACTTATTATTGTGGCTTGAGTAAGGTTTCTCTTATCTTTCTAATTGCCTCATTCATTTTTAACCGCAATAACCCTAAAGAAAATTCGTTGCCGAATATACTGACTATCAACAAATCAGACATGACTTTCCTGAAATGTATACTCTTATACTCTCCTTTATGAAAAATCAGCGCAAAGTCTTTGTCTCCGACCATCCGGGCCATGGCACTCACCGCCGCAAAATTACTTGCGGCTACTGCAGGCAGCAGATTGATGACACCTTCGAACTTGCTGATCACTCGATGGGCAATATCATTACCAGCCAAATCCACCAGAAAAGCGCAGTGGACCCCGGGATCTATGAAATCCCGCTGCAATATTTCCTCTATTCTGCCTAACTGCTTTTTGCTCAGTTTATGCGCCACTCGTATACCTTTGATAAAGTAATTCGTCGCTAACTTTCACTTTGCCCCGGGTTAACGACTCGACATATCCTGTCGCAGGTCTGGGCGTAGAAAGAATAAGGAGGCCGCCCCTCCTCTTGCTCTACATATAATATGCCTGCATAATTGGACAAACCATACTTAACAATCACTATTGGCCGGCGATTTTTTTTGAAAGGTAACCTCCTGTTTCAGGTTCCGGGCCTTTTCACCTTCAGTTTTGCATCAATAAGTTGCTTATGTGTAAGACGAAATAATTTGGCCAGCTTGTGTACCAGATAATCTTCGTGTTTATCAAGTTCTCCGTCCGTATAGGCAATACCCCATACGGTTTCAATGACCTTTAATTTTTCCTCCGGGGAATAGTTATTGTTGATAAGGTTGGTGAATTTCCACAGGTCTATACTACCTTTCAATTCCTCGCTTGCAATCTCCATAATTTCTATAGCACATTCATCGGATAGTTGATAATCCCTCTTCATTATATGGAGAATGCGTTCCTTTTCCGCCTCACTAAATTCCCCGTCTATATTAGACATCTCGATTAAAAGCGCGCAGGTTGCTATACGAATATCGTGTAATTTCTTCTCTGTTTGATCCGAAGAACCATTTTCTCCACCCCTGCCGAAGTATTTTTTGATAAGATCAATCATCGATTGAATGTCTCTTGCTATCCCGTTTCATTACCCATTTTCAAATCATCAGGAATTGTCTTACTGAGCAGCTGATACAGCTGCACCAACCAGATTTCTCCCGAAGTCTTTACAACGCATTTTGCAAGAAGTCTTCCAGGGTAACATTTCAGTTGTCGGATATCTGAACGCGCCAGTTGCCTTATCCTGAAACTAAACCAACGTCGGTAGATACAATACACCTTTTTCGTAGTAATAACCATATACATGCGAGTAAAGCGCCGAACGGAAGGAATACGAACTGAAAAGGCCCTTACAGACCAGAGGATTTCTTCGCCTTTCTCTCTTTTTTCCTCGAAAAAGATATCATAAGAAAATGGTAACGAAAGCAAAGTGCTTTCTTTCATATCACGCAGAAAAAAAGATCTTATTCTGAAGAAAAATGATCCAAAAAGCATCCGAATAACACGAAAAAGCAAGGGAAGAAAAAAAAGGATCAATACAAGAAAAATCAGTGTGAGAAAAAAGCTCAGTTTGGGATAGGCCATAGTAAGAAACGAAAGGCCGACAACTCCGATGTCTTCCCCGAGGCTTACCAATATGTTTGAAACGGGTTCGGGACTGGCATTAACAACGATCCGGGTCCCCGCTTTTGTGATGTGGGCGGCAGAAGCAAGGCTGGCGCCCAGCATGAAAACAATCACCTCAACGGCAAGCGATGCTTCTCCAACCTGCATCAGGGCAATAAGGGCGCCTCCCAAGGGCCTTATAATAGTATGCAAGCCGTCCCAGAGAGTATCCAGGCCCTGGATTTTGTCCATAAAAAATTCTACAAAATAAAGCAAAAGTGCGACAAATATGACCGCATCATTTGCCAATACCTCAAATCCGAGTGGGAGCCCTTGTATCAGATCAAACTTGGTGGAAATTCCAACCACGGCCACCGTGGCGTAAAGGTTAATACCGGAAATAAAAGAAAGTCCCATTATAGAGCCTAATTGGGCAATCAGTTCCATTTGTTACTCCCACGTATTAACTTGACCGCTAATCAAAATCCTGGCCAGATAAAACACTGCCCAAATTGAGCGCAAAACGCTCAATTGTGAAGCTGTCAGCATTCAGAAGCTAGCGGTCAGTATTATACTTCTGAACGGGCATTTAAAAAACAACATCCTCTCGAGGTTCGAGGGATAAGGCAAGGGAGCTATTCTTGAGTAACACCTTCACTTTCTGTATCTTCCTGGATATCAATTCCGGGCCTCAGCAGCCGGGCATAATAGCTACCCGAGGTATAGAGGGCCGCGGCCGGATTGTGGGCGAGCACCCGATCCTTGGAAATCAGGACGGTCGTGAAAGCCTCGCTGTATTTGAAAAACAGTGAATCATGTCCCACGCAGAGCCCTACCAGGATATTGAAATCCGTTGCCTCTTCATTGAGAATAAATGCCTGCACTATGGGGCTGCACATGGATTCAAACTCTCCTATCCTGACCTTCTCATCCTCTTTGAGCCCTATGGACTCTTTGGGTGTGCACCCGGTTTTGCATACCACGGACACTACCTCAAAGCCCTGGGCCTTGAGTATTTTTGTGAGAGACCGGGCTTCAGAATACAGCCCCGCACAGAATGCAATCCCCAGTTTCTTATAGCCCATTTTTTTCGCAAATTCACAAATCTCCTGTACCCTCGGCTTGACAGGATGAAGTACGTAAGGCTTGATATGCCTGTTGGAATA
>CAZENC010000013.1:0-21823 GCA_964513115.1 uncultured Desulfobacteraceae bacterium
TATCCCGTTAGGCCCTTCCTCCTCGTAACCCGAAATAAGGATTATTTTGGCTTTAGGGTCCATATCGAGTAACTTTTTTGATGTGGCCGGGCCGTCCATCTCGGGCATACTCCTGTCAAGCAAAACTACGTCCGGCCTCCAGATTCTGTATTCCTCAACGCCTTTTTGACCGCTGGCAACCGAGTTAGTGCTGTATCCAAGCGTAACAAGCAATTCTTCCATTGAATTCAGAAATGTTTCATCGTCATCCACGATTAGCACCTTCTCTCCCCTGCCTAGAACAATTCCCGGTGTAGATTGTTTGTCGAAGTTATTCATAGTGCCTGGTGATGGGAATGAAATCTCAAAGGATGTCCCCTGATTCTTTTGTGAATGTACATGGATTTCCCCCCTATGGTCCTTTACTATACCATAGACGGTGGAAAGACCCAGGCCTGTGCCTTCGCCGGGTTCCTTTGTAGTAAAAAAAGGGTCAAACATCATTTCGGTGGTTCGCTCATCCATTCCTAATCCTGTATCAGTGATGGTAACAACAGTTCCATTCTTTTCCTTTTCTGCAGCTATGTGCAAAACTCCTCCATCCGGCATAGCATCACGGGCATTGGTGCATATGTTCATAAAAACCTGACTAAGTGCGGAACGATTTCCATTGATTACAAGAAGCTCAGGTATGTCAGCACGGATATCGATTTTCTTGTCGAACGAGCTGCTTATCAACCGGCAAGTCTCCCTTAAAACCTCCGACAAATTAATTATTGTCTTTGGTTTACCCGAAACCTTGCGCGCAAATTGAAACAGATCAGTTATGAGATCAGAGCCCATTTTCGCCAGCCTTAAGATTTGGCTGCTGTATTTCTGCAATTCGGGGTCTTCTTGATATTTCAACTCGAGTAGCTGGCTGCTGGTCATAATTCCCGCAAGAATGTTCCTAAAGTTATGAGAAATACCGCTGGCAATGTTGGCCATGGATTCCATCCTCTGAGAATGTCTGATCTGTGCCTTTAGTTCCGCCCTATCTGTCGCATCCCTGACCAACCCTCTCCCGATTAATCCTTTTTCCGGGCTCTCCACAAGCCAGTTTCGATATTTAAGAACCCTTTCCTCATCACTTTTTGTGACGATACGTGCAAAACCCTCGGTTATTCCCTTATCTTTCAATTCCATCAAAAAATCATCGAATCGATCCTTGTAGCGCTCCGCGATTAAATCAAAGATTGTCATTGAAAGCAATTCTTCTTCATTGTACCCTGCAATTCTTTGAACCGCAGGATTGACCTCGAGAAACCTACCCTCCATGTCGTGCAGGTACCACATATCATAGGTCTTTTCATAGATTTCTCGGTATCTGGCTTCGCTTTCCTTCATCTCTCTGTCAGATTGCTCAAATTCAAAGGCCTTTGAAATGGAATCAGCAGCGGACCGAAGCAGGTTTACTTCTGCATCCTGCCATAGTTTTTCGTCTATACAGTTATCAAAACCAATAAACCCCTGGAAATCTTTTTTGACGAAAAGGGGAATTAGCAGGATGGCCTTGATATTAAATGGTTCGAGAATAGCGCGCTCATCATCGGGAAAACCGGCTACACGGCCCGAAATGATCCTGCCGGCTGACAATTCCCTATACCACCTCGGGAGGGCTTTTTCATATGGAATATTCTGCAAAATGGAATTATCAATCAGTGGCACTACCCTCTCCGCGCACCATTCTGCCCGCAGGGTCATGAAAATCTTTCCCGACGAGTCTTCCTGATTTTCAAACCAGTAACACCTACTTGCACCGGCAGCCCGGCCCAGTACCTCGAGCAATTCCTCAACTTGATTTCCGATGTTTTTACCTTTAAGCAATAAAGAAGCAACGGTGTCTGTGGCGTTAAAATAATCATTCAGCATTTCCAATCTGGTAATATCATCGTAGGATAGAACAGCAGAGGTAATCACTTCATCTTGCATCTCCAATGGAGTGCCTGAAACCTTAAAGTAATATGAATTAGCTTCATAATCTTGAAGTGTCCTGTTAACGGAAAAATCTTTGCCCTGATCAAAAATTTCGGTTTGGCCAAGGAAGCAATCGGGACATGGCTCGTCACTGTCAAAAAAAATTGTGTGGCATTTTTGTTCCACGATTTGGGAACGATCTTTATTAAGAAACTTATGGAAAAAGTGATTGACGGACTTAATCGTTAGATCCCTTCTTAATACAACTATCCCGTCTTTAATACTCTCAATAATGCCGGAATAGTAATTTCTTTCCTTATCCAGACTTTCCTCGGCAAGACCCTGGCGGGTAATATCCTGGACAAGAAGGATTCCCTCCAACTGCTCAACAGCACCAGGTTCTTCTATGCATGAAAAATGAAGGGTAAGCCTTTTATCACCATATAATATTGACAGGACACTTTCATCCTTTCTACCGCTTTTTATCTTCTCAATCACGTGAGTTATTTTCTGTCGGTACTCCTGATCAAAATGACTTTCAAGAGGTTTGTCGAGGATTTCATTTATTGGTTTTTCCAACATTTCACAGGCTGCTGGGTTGGCCTCAAATACATGATGGTCGCCAGCGAAAATAATCAGTCCTTCATTAAGACATTTGAAGACATGTTCTCTTTCGTTTCGGTATGCCAAGAGTTCCCTGACGATCTTTCCGGCATGAAAATTTGTTTGAGGTATTTCAGGTCTTGATGGCCGTTCCTTACTTCCACCTATTTTCCGGACAAGCTCCAGTACTTCGTTTCGGGTTGTTTTAAGAGACTTCTTGTTGAGACAATAATCGGCTTTAAGGTTCTCAGGATCAATGTGTTCATGCAGTGACCCGGATAGAACCACGATACATATTTCACGAAGGTTTGAGTCCGCCCTGATGTGCTCAATAAGTTGCTCGCCAGATATTTTGGAAATGACGAGTCCTGTTATCACAATGTCCGGAGGATCCATTCTCAGTTTCTCAAGGGCCATTTTCCCATCCCTGGCTGTCGAGACAGCTAGGCCTTCGTTCTCAAGAGCTTCTTTCAGCAGGTTTAATAATGAAAAATCATTATCCACAATTAGGATTTTCGACAGCTCCAAGTCCGTTACCCCATAAAACTATTTTTTCTTTTTGAAAAAATGCGCCAACCCTTTTGATGCTCCTGATTTTTCCAGAGAGGGAAGCAATATATCGCAGTTCAGCCTCATCATAGCAACCGGTGTGAAAAGCCCCATTAGTATCAATAGATAGCCAAGGCCGGTCTTTCTGATATACAATCTGCCGCTTTCGTAAACAATATCCGCTTCCCTGATCCCTCGCAGGGAATCAATAAAAAGAGGCCCCCATTCCCTGCTCTCGGGTTCTTCAGATATTGGCGTCAAAAACTCCTTAAAGATGAGTTCGCCCTTAAAAGAAAAAATCATGACGCCTTTTACGTCATCTATGTCCAGAACATCTCCAAACAACTTTTTCATATTTTCCATTTCAGCCACTTAGTATTTGTATGATTCTGTCTTTCGGACACCTTGGATTTACCGAAATAACCGTGGTTGTTTTTCCCGGCAATAGGATAAAATCCTTCGATTCTTCTCTGTCGATATAGCTGATTTTTATCCTGCCTGCGGCAAAGAAGGTCCCGATTCTTGACATCTGTGCTATTAGGCCGTCCCAAGAACCGTCCTCGTATATATCCTCCACTCCCAAATTTCTCCCGATCTCCTTTTTGAACTTGTCTCGGATAGCATTTTCGTCAACGGGTATTTCCAGTTCCTCTATTTCTGTAACCTCTTCAGCTTCATCTTCTTCTCTCCCTTCATTGACGGACTCCTGTCCCTGAGCGGCTTCATCCTTCAACCGCATCGCCTCTAAAAGTATGGCCTGAAGATCTCTGTTGATTTTTTTCTTTTTTAAACCACAGGAGTTCTGGATGGATATTTCAGTTTCATCCCAGGAGAATATTTCATAGGCCGCAAATTCACCCTGCAAATTATCGCACTTTGCATCAAGCAGTTCACCGTTTCTAAAAAATAGAACCCCCTGTTTGCCTGATGATTTGTCTACCAACCTGATGGTACAGGTCTTCTCTTCCATCTCAATCAACTGTAAAAATATACCTGAGGATACACCATGCAAAGTACCACCCTCGGTTTCCTTTCTCAGGGTTGTCATTATTTTCCGGGCCAGACTATCAATCATGAAAGGTTTCTCTATATACCCAACTGCCCCACCCTCACGGGCAAGCTTCTCCATTCTGGGTGTACTGTATGCAGTAATGACAATTACAGGTATTTCCGGATATTGCTCAATAATGTGGGCAAGAAGAGCAAACCCGTCCATATTGGGCATCTTCAGATCTGTTACTACAAGAGAGATGGAATTCCCCTTCAATTTTTCAACAGCCACTTGGCCATCTCCTGCCACCAGCACCGAAAATGTCTCTCCGTATCTCTCAAGACCCTCCGACAGAGAAAGCAATAATTCCCGATCATCGTCAACAACCAGCACATTCTTGACCATTGAAGCGCCTCCAAAGGACTCTCGACAGCTTTTATGAAATCTCGTCGATATCCACTATTTTTTCTCCACCAACATAGTCCATTGCCTTATATTTCTTCACGCCTCCAATCTTTTTGGCGATTTTATTCAGTTTTTTTATTTGATCGTTGATTCTCTCCATTTTATCATAAATTCGGTCATCGGGACTCAGTTCCGACAACACGTCCTCGATCAGATTAGTTATTATCATTAATGGCTGATTCAGGTTATGGGCAACACCTCCTGCCATTTCAAGTACACCCCTGAATTTCTCTCTGGCCAGCTTTTCTCTTTGAATTTTCAGTTTTTCGGTTACATCACGGGCAACACTATTGATGTAGTTGGAGTTTTTTCCCTTTTTCACAAGAGAGGCCTTAAATTCAAGGTGATGCACCTTTCCATTCCTGTCGATTATGGACAGAATACCTTCACTTTTTTCAGATTTTGAAATCTTTGAGCCAAACAGAGCGAATTCATCTCTGTTTTGGGGAGAAATGAACTCGATTAGTGATTTTCCCAGTAACTCCTCCCTGTTGACGCCGAAGACTTCGGCACCGAGCGGGTTAATATCAAGTATATTTCCCTGAGGGTCAGTTTTCAATATGATGGTATCTGCCAGACCGTTAAGATCTGCAGTCAACTCCTTTTCAACTATCTCTCCGGTTATGTCCCTGATTATGCCGTCAAAAAAAACCACTACCCCGTCATCATCCAGGACCACCCTTGATGTCAATTCACACCATATGGTGGTCCCATCTCGCCTTCTGAGTGGCATAGGAAGTTCTTCAACCCTCCCCTTGTCAATAATCAACCTGACGAAATTGCCTCTATCCCTCTTGTTCAAATACAAATTAATGACCGGGTAGTCGGTCAATTCACCAACGGAATCAAAACCAAAAATTTTGGCAAAGGCCTTATTGCAGAAGACGATTTTACCCTCAAGCGTAGTGCGGTAAACACCCACAGGAAGATTATCAAAAAATTCAGCATTAAATACATCCAATTTATCAACATAAATCTTTCGTGAGGGTGAATCTCCCATACGCACTTTTCCTGAAATTGCTTGTTGTTTTTCGCCTTAAAATCCTCTTGTGGCGACAGTCTGATGTTATCCTGTGCATACCGTTTATTTTGTGGATACAGCGGAAGTAATGCGGAAAATTCCAGACCGGATGGCATCAGAAAGAACTGGAAGAGAATTCATAAATAGAAGGGCTTAAAAACTGATACCGAGTTTCTCAAGCTCTATTGCGTGCGCTTCGGACCAATCGTTTGACTCATCTCTAAATTGAGGGAGGATTCCGAGTTCTTCCGCCAGTTCCTTCACAGATTCTGTTACCCCCTTGACCAACTCTTCGTTGCTTGCGTTCCCAGTAAACTGCACTTTTTGTTCAAAATATTTAAATTCGGCCGCAAAGGGGTCGAGAAACACAAATTCCTCAGCCTTATCTACAAATTTCCTTTTCAGCAGCGTGTTAAATTCAACTTTTATTCCTTTATTATCCTTGACTGTCCTTTCGAAGATACCCAATAATTCCCCAAGCGCGGAAAGAACACCAGAGAGGGGTTCCCAACCCACTCCTTTTGATTCACTTGCCATAACTCCATTTGGCAAAGAAATCCTGCTGACGTCAAAAGCCCCGCCTGATTTTTTTGTTTTTTCAATGAGGAGTTGCTGGGCCTCCTTTGAACGGTTTACTTCTCCTTCGCCCCAGGAATAGGAACCTCCACTGATTTCTCCGTTGCTAAAAAAGATTAGGCCGCCTTCTTTGCCATTGTTGATAGACACATCAATATAACCGGTAAGCTTTTCGGAACTCATCTTTTTTATGAGGCCCTCCAGATCAGTAAACTCAGTGCTGAGATCCTTATAGATCCTTTCCGCATTAGGTATATTTGCCCAAAAGTATACTTTCTCGGGATCTATTTCATAGATATTAACGGCAAAATTCTCATTGACTAACGCCTTGCTAAGACTGTCTATGGCCTGTTTTCCTACTATCTCTCCTCTCTTGTCTTTGAAAGTTCCGGTTAAAAGTTCGTCTTTGTCAAAAAAGACCGCACATTCCGAAGAGGGTGATTTAAAGTGTATGGCGCCCGAACCCAGGTCTCCCTGGCAATGCTCGAATAATTTCTTTATATCTAGATAATAGCTGTTCAGGTTTTCAATAACAGCTTTTTCTTTTGGAACAATAACCATTTTGTCGTTGTCTTATACACAAAATATAACGCAGAAACGTTATGCGTCTGATCTGTAATTCTACCTTCTCCGGCGCAATCTTTCTATGGAGAGTCGGATACTCTCCTGCATTCGTGAAATAGCTTCACCTAAAGCGCCGATTTCGTCCTTTGATTTTATCTCTATCTCTTCATCAAGTTCACCAACGCTTATGCGGTCCGCAATATCAGTGAGGGATTTTATCCTCCCTGTTAATCCGGCTCCGTACAAAGAGACTATTACACCAATCAATATAATTGTAGCGGCAAGGATCGCCAGAGTCAGGTTTCTTGTATTCAAAGACAGTTTTCTGGCACGTGTTTCCATCAGCTTTATTGGCCTGGTAAATTCGTCAAGGTAGGTTGTTGAGGCGATAACGTAAGGAGTTCCCTTTACGGGGGTGCACACCATGAATTTATCCCGAAAACTACCGTCAGCATCCTGCCAGTTATAGTATCCCTTTGCCTCTTTTCCCCCTTTGACACCGGAAAAGACCTTCCAAAAACCGGGGAAGCTTTTTCCAAGAGGCTTTTTTAGTTTGCTCATATCTATACCGATAATCTTGGGATTGGCATGAGCCCAAGTTCGCCATATGCCATTAGAATCAGGCAATTCGTAAAGGGCTGTGTATCCCGTCAAACCTACTTTTTGTACGGCTACTATCTTGAAATCCTCATCATAATTGTAATTTTCCTTTTTCATGCCGGGGTGGCCTGAAATGTAAAGTGAGCACTGTTTTGCAACCGATCTTGCATTCTCGGCTATCGCATTTTCTGCCATCCGCGTGACCGCACTGGAACTTTCTTTTGTCAAAAGAGAAGTCAAATTATCTAGTTGCCATATGTAAAGCGCACCGGCAGCGGCAATAAAAACGACTGGGATAACAAGGAAGAGCAAAAGCATTTTGCTGCGCAAACCAAGCCCTTGCGTTTTGGGTGCAGCCTTCTTTTCCTTTTTGCGTTTGGCAGGTTTTTTCTTCTTTTTGTCTTTGGGGGCGGGCGGCCTCTCTTCAGGGATTTCTGCAGCTGGTTCCTCAACACGTGGAGAAGGAGCTGGAGGGGCTGGAGGCCTCGGGACCGGCTTCGTGACCGTGATTACATGATTGCACGATTTACACTTAAACCTGGCTGAATTTCCTTTTATTTTTTCAGCATCTATACGGTATTTTTTTCCACATTCTTCGCAAATGACAATCATGACCAATCTCCTTGGAAAATTGTTTTGTTATTTAATCCGGAATATCCGTCCATATTTATTCACCTTCGCCAAAATGCCCTGCAGCTTGCTACGGGGAGCCTCATTATTACATTGTTATTTTCGCACGGCCGGCCTTATGAACAAAAGGGCAAAATGCCGTTATTCTGCAAAGACTATTGATTTAAAACTCACTGCCGTCATTCTCGAAAACAGCATATCACCCTGCCTGGTTTTTCAATATTCCTTCTCCCTAATTTTATCGACCATATTTGTTTTAAATATTCTCCTTTTCTCTTCTCGCTTAATTTCCCGTGAAAGCAGATCGACAAGCTCTGCTGCCCGATGACTGGGAAATTTCGTCAGATTGTAACCCAGTTCAATCACTATATCTTCAATGATTACTTCGGCTATTGGACCAATGGACAGGGATAATTGATTATTGAGAAAATCAAGAAAGTCCTTATCAACTACGGAAACTGCGTCCTCTAAGGACTCAATAAGCTTAAGCTGCAATAGCTTTAAGACTGTTCCCCTCATCGTACCCATGTTGAGACCCATCTTTTTGGCAATCATAGCAAGATTTTTCTTGCCGTCTAACTCCATAAGGACCCTTAACATATTGCCGTCAAGAGAATATTCCCCTAGGTCATCCCCGAGAACACGCCCAAAAACCATAGCAGAAATATCACCTGACGAAACATCCATTACACTGCCTCCACTGATCCGTTTTCAAATTATTAATGCCTTACTGCCCCTCTCTCCACAGTTTTATCTCAGCCCTCAAGGCCTTAAATTCTGCCTTTATGACCTGCCTAATCTCATCCAAGGCATAGGCAAATGCTTCATGGGGTTGCATTTGGGCGATATCAGAAATTTCGGACGTTATCTCACCTGGAACTCGACCTATTTCTTCCTCTTCTACCTCTGAAGGCTTGAGTTCCTCTTGCATAGCAGCACCAGCTTGCTGTGGTTCTTCGATAATCATTGGTTCTGCTTCTTCAGGTACTCCTGTTTCTTTTTCCTTAGCACCGACAGTCTTACTAATAGCGATATCCTCTTTCAGCGTTTTGAATCTTTTTACCTCTCCAAGAAGTCTTTTCTCCCTATCTGTTTCTGACATACCTTTGGACATGGCCACTTTCTCAAGATTGATAAACACCGTGTTCAGAAGTTTAATAGCATCAGGATGAGAACTTGCTTTATTGGCCTTTATATATTTTCCGACTGAGCCAAGAAGACGAAGAAATAGAACAATAACATTATCACCCCTATATTTTTCTTTTAGTGTTTCCACCTCATCATTAAGCCGCGTCATTATCTCATCATCGATTTCCCAGTCGATTGATAGCGCTATGGCCTTTAAATCTCTGAGCGGAGAGTCTGAAAATTCAGTGCTTTCTTCAGAAAGATCCCCGGGTTCTTCACTTTCCCCGAAAACATTTTCCAGTTGCTCTTCTACCTCAATGGTGACGGTATCATCTTCTTGATTGCTCAATTGATTACCTCCTATTTCAGCTCTCTTTGCAGGGAAGCTAAGGTCATTGTTATAATTTTTTTCATGGTGGGCACCACATTTGTACCTACTAGGGCGCTTGCCTCAAAAGAAGGCACCTTCAGCTGGGTGTTGAGGTCGTTTTTAAGTATTTCAGGGGACAAAAGAGGAATGCCATGTTCTGATAGATCTCTTTTATTATATTGCATTACCATTGGGATTTTGAAAATATTCTTATTATAGGTGGCTAAATTTTCCTGAAGATTTTTAAGGGAAATAAGATTCTTTTCTCTTCTTACCTTCATGGAATCTGCCACAAATACAATTCCATCCGCACCCCTCAGAACTAACCTTCTTGTGGCATTGTATTTCACCTGTCCGGGAACAGTGTAAAGCTGAACTCTAATATCATATCCCTTTATTTTTCCTATGTCAAAAGGGAGAAAGTCAAAGAAAAGTGTTCGATCTCCGTGGGTTTTAATGGCGACCATCTCTGTTTTAATGCGACCCTTGAATCTGTTGAAAAGAAATTCTAGATTGGTCGTCTTTCCTCCTCTGCCGGGACCGTAATAGACTACTTTTACCTGAACCTCTTTTTTCTTGAGATTAACAAATGCCAAAACAGAGTACCTCACAAAAAAATATTTCCCGCAAACCAGTCAGGTTCAAGGGTAATTAAAAACCAATTTCAACCTGTATGTCAGGATTCTAGGATCTTCCCTATTTTTCCGATCGCTTCAGCCACTTTCAAACGCAAAAAACCGAGGGATGTTTCTTTTCCGAATATTGTGACTAGTAAAAAGTCCGTCAGTACCTTGCTGAAATGTATGCTTTCCTTTTTGCCCTTATGGAAAAGTAAAGAAAACTCCTGCTCCCCAACGATTTTCGCCATGGCGCTCACAGCGCCGAAATTGCCTGCGGCCAGGGCCGCCAATGAATAAATATCATGTTCAATATCGCCATTGTCGAGATTTACGATAACATTACCAGCCATATCGATCAGGAAAACACAATGAACCCCAAGATCGATGAGATCCTGCCTAAGAACATCCTCCATTCCATCGAGCTGTTTTTGTCCAAGCGTGTATTCCAATTAGTTGCCTCCAAAAGAATTCATGTTTTAGTTCTTTCCTCTTAATCCTGTATGATTCTCAGCCACACTCCCGCATCGGTCCCGCCACCGGCAGGACTATATATTTCTATGCGCCCATCCATCTTTGACAAAAGCCTGCGAGCAATCGGCAGACCCATCCCCATCTTACCCGGTTTGGTAGCAAATAGGGGTGTGAATACCTTTTGCATGTTCTCCGTCTCGATGCCGGGTCCGTTGTCTTTCACGAGTAGCATGACAAAACCATTATCTTCAGTAGCCCTCATTTCTATTGTGGGATCTTCAATGCCCTCCACCGATTCCACGGCGTTGTCAAGGATATTCGTCAAGGCCTGCTGAATGGCCTTACCATTTCCCCAGACCAGGCACGGCCCTACCTCAAGATGATGGATGAACCTGATATTACTATCCTTCAATTTGCTGGACCAGGTCGTCAGGAATTGTTCCCAGAGACTTTGGAATGAGATCTCTTCCTGTTCTGTCACATCAAATCTGGAGTAAGACTTCATAGCCTCAACCAGTCTTACTTGCCTGGCTATTAGATCCGAACCCCTCTTCAAATAATCCTTTTTCTTTTCATCATCAAAGCGGTCATAGTTTTCCCTGAGTACATCAAGGGTGACCTTGAGGGAATTTACTGAATTTCCAATCTCATGACGCAAAGTAGAAAGGATCTGTTCCAGATTCTCAACCTGATCTATATTACTTCCTGCATGCCCCAACTTAAGCCTTCCCCGCACTTATCCTTTCCGCCCGAGTATTTTTCTGAAATGCCCTCTTAACCTCTTAATAATATAAAGAATAGCAACATAAATGCCAATTTATCAAGTTAAATTTTGAAATTCTTAATCTCGCCCTACTCATAGAAGTCCTCCCATCAAGTTGGAGGTTGGGATTTGGAGGGTGCTCATGTTTCCAACGTGCTGTAATTTAATATCTTTTTTGTGAATGCATTATCAGTTTCCCTTTTTGGCCGGATAATTAACACCTTAATAAATTTGGCAATGAACGCTAACTTACTGAATATATTCGCCAATTGACTGATAGGCCAGGCAGGATTGTATTTCGCGTTTCCGAGGCGATTACTAATGCATGATTTACCTTTTAACAGATTTGCAGAAAAAAATACTTGCCTTTCTCTTTTCATTTTTAAGATTATCATTTTTAACTGTATTGAAAATTTATTTTTTGAATGATAAAATGAAATTATTGTTTCTATCTTGACACAAATCCGTTTTTTTTATTATTCATTATCATCCTGAAAGATGAATCTGCCATAGTAAGAGATATTTTGACTCACGGGGTTTCTGTCAGGATATTTTAATGATCTGTCGCGAAATATAAAATGTCACTTGCCACCTAATACCTTTAGGCAACAATAATGAGAGAGAATAACTCACTAACATCAATTTGCAATCGATATTTGGGGCTCTCGTTGTTTTTTTGTCTGCTGTGGGCCATTTCTCTTTGTCCAGACCTCGTGTTCGGATCTTCCCCCGGAATATCAGATACCGAAATAGTGCTTGGCCAGTCCTGCGCCCTGAAAGGTCCAGCTCAGGCCTTGGGTAAGGGAATGAGGGATGGCGCTCTCATCTATTTTCGACATATTAATTCCAATGGCGGTATTAGGGGTAGGAAGATACGCCTGATCACTTACGATGACGGTTATGAGCCAAGGCTCTGCCTCGAAAACACAAAAAAATTAATAAGCCAAGACGGGATATTTATTCTTTTCGGGTTCGTGGGCACACCAACCTCCAGGGTGGCGGTACCAATTGCTGCCGAAAAAAAAGTTCCCTATTTTGCCCCATATACTGGGGCGGAGTTTCTGAGAAATCCGCTGAACCGTCAGGTGTTTAATATACGGGCAAGTTATTATCAGGAAACCGATGCCATGGTAGAGCGCCTAACTAAAGACAGGGGCATTAAACGCATCTCGGTCTTTTACCAGAACGACTCATATGGCAAAACAGGTCTGGAAGGAGTTAGGATTGCCCTGGCAAAGAGAGGCTTGCACATCTTGAACTCTGCGCATTATCCCCGTAACGCCGTTAATGTCGAGCAGGCTGTCGAGGCGCTGAATATCACGAGGCCTGGGGCAGTTATTATGATCGGCACATATAAACCATGTGCCAAATTCATCCAGCTGATGAGAAAATCCGGAAGCGAGGCCCTTTTTCTCAATGTATCGTTTGTGGACGCCGATTCGCTGGCAGCTACGCTTTCAAACGAGGGGCTTGGCGTGGTCATTACCCAGACAGTGCCTTTTCCTTATGACAAGAGGCTTCCTGTTGTTTCAGAATTCTATAGCTCAGCCGAGGAGTTTTTGCCTGAAGTAAAACCGAGTTTTGCGTGTATGGAAGGGTTTATTGCCGCAAAAGCCTTTTGTAAGATCCTGCTTAAAACCCCGGATCCTATCACCAGAAAGGGTTTTATCAATACCACGGAAAGCCAGACCAACTTGGACCTCGGCGGGTTCTCCATTTCATTCAGCAAGGATAATCACCAGGGCTCTAATCTCGTTTATTTCAGTCAGGTGGGCCCAGGGGGGTTTATCAGTCCACTTAATGACCTGAATCACCTCTATGAATACAATAAATAGGGTAATTCGTGCCGAACCTTACGCCAATTCTCCATTCACGGGTTTTTCATAATGATTCTTTTTTTGGTCTGGCCCGCAATAGCACTTGGTTTACCCGTTGATTAAACGAACCAGTACAGAATCTGAAAAATAGTCTATGATATTAAGGCAGCCGTAATCCTGGTGGATGTTGAACAGGTGGACTAGATGCAAACCAAGGGCCTTGCAGAGAATGACCCTGTTAACACCGCCGTGCGCAACGATAACAATATCCTTACCCTCCTGACCTGCGAGAATGCGTTCATAACAATCTATTACTCTTTCCGAGAAGTGGCCAATGGATTCCCCGTCTCCAGGGATCCGGTAGTTGACCAGATCTGCCTTTCGCTTTTCCAGTTCTTCGGGGAAATGACCTTGTATGTCCGACAGGGTCAGTCCTTCCCAGTCCCCGAAATTCATCTCCCGGAGTTCGGGCAAAAAATGAACTGGAACGTCATGATAGCGGGCTATTATGCGGGCACCTGTTGTCGATCTCCTGAGATCGCTTGCGTAGATGGCTTCGAGATCGGCAAGCCGAAGTCGCTCGGACATTTGCTGCATCTGAAGAATACCAATTTGGGTTAAATCCACATCGGTATGCCCGTAAATCGGATGGTCTTCATAACCGTTTATTTGCCCGTGCCTGATTAGATATAGCCTGTTGATACGCTTCATACGAGCAGATCATAAATATTCACAATATCGATGTCAACGAAATTGGACTTTATATAAATGTTTGAGTATTGTATAGAGGTATTAGTCTGGAAACCGACCAATACTGCGACCTTCACAGTATATTATAGGCTGGCCCCTCTAAACTGAGTACTCACAAAGAGCGGTTCAAGGGGTTTTTTGTTTGTTTGAATCAAATATGTTTTTCTCTGCCTGCCCCGCCATAGCTCTGGCGACGGCGGGTGTTCCCTGCGTACTCCTTGGCTCGCCGTAGCCTTTTGGCGTAGGCGGCTGCTTGCCCGCCGTCAGTGTGGCGGGTGTGAAATTTGTTTTCTTATCACGCCCTGCCTGTCCCGCTCAACTTGCTTGGCGGGGTTCGTTACACTCACTCGAGTCCGCAGAGTTCACAAAGGGTTTTTTTATTCCGCAATGACATGTAAGGCATCGGTTAGAGTATTTTCAGGAATACGTAAGATGACAGAGCCTCGAAAGGATTGTTACGGCGTTTTGGATAAGATTTTTCCCGTGGGAAAGGAGGGCCTGAGAGAAATCGTACCTGAATGCTTCAGCTGTCCTTACAAAAAAGCCTGCCTGCAGGCGTCATTAAAAACCAAAGAGGGTCTCCTGTTAAGAAGTGAAGTCCTGGATCGCGTTCCAGCCACGGGTCTGTCGGGTAAACTCAGAAGATGGTCGGAAAAAAAGCAACTCAGCCGTCTCATAAAAAAAGAAGGAAACAATAAATGACTGTAGAGTTGGTTTGCCCATATTGCCATTTTTCTAAAAAAGTGCCTAAGGAAAAAATACCCGCGAGGGCTAGATGGGCGACTTGCCCGAGTTGTGGTCAGCGGTTTGAATTTTCCACCCGAGAAAAAGACACAGGCCCTGCAATTGAGGAGTCCGGTCCAGAGCCGGTATTTAAGGAACGTAAGCGAAAGGGCGCACCCTGGGAAAACCGTTCAGAGCTTGGCCTCTGGCATGGAATATATGACACTTTTAAGGCCGTGCTTTTTTCACCTGGGGCTTTTTTCAGCAGCCTTTCATTGGACGGTGGGATCAAAGAACCCCTTGCCTTTGGAGTCCTAGTTGGTTCCTTTGGACGTATGTTCGGAGTCTTCTGGCCTTTTTTGATATTCTCCGGCAGTCTGTTAGCCCTTGGTCAATCTGTCTTCAGCCATCTAACCATGGGCTTGATTTTCTTGATCATAATTGTCATTATTCCCTTTTTCCTGATATTGAGCATGTTCATTTACAGCGGCATCCTTCACTTGCTACTGCTCATTGTCGGCGGAGGTAAAAACAGTTTCGAGGCCACTTTTAGGGTTGTATCTTACTCCCAGGCAACCCGGGCTTGGGTACTCATCCCTTTTATTGGTGGGTGGATTGGTGGAATATGGCAGCTTGTAGTTCAAGCTATCGGATTGCGCGAGATTCATGAGACTTCCTATTTTAGGGTGATTATCGCATTTCTGATTCCGTTAGCCCTTCTTTTGCTGATGACGGTGGCGGTAGTTATCCCGCTATTAATTTATATTAACCGGCATTGGATTGCTTAGCTGCACCTTTGATTCTTAGACTTTTTCTTCTTCGCCCCGGGACCCCTTTTTTTATCCGGACTTAAATCAGACAAATCTCCTGAGCGGTTTGAATCTGCCGTCCGGTTCCTGGCCCAATGCGGAAAAAATTTGAGAGGTTATCTATTGGCCAATAAAATCGATTATGAGAAAGTTTTGAATCCGGCTCAGTTAGAGGCGGTTACAACCCTCAATGGTCCTGTTTTAGTGATTGCCGGGGCTGGGAGCGGAAAGACACGGACCCTGGTCTACCGGGTTGCGCGCCTTGTGGAGACAGGCGTGCCTCCTGAATCCATTTTGCTGCTTACCTTTACCAGGAAGGCAGCCCAGGAAATGCTTGACAGGGCATCGCAGCTATCAGATGCCAGATGCAGATTCGTCTCGGGCGGGACATTTCATTCCCTTGCCCACAAAGTGCTGAGGAGTCACGCCGAGATTCTGGGGTATAAAAATTCATTCACCGTCTTAGACCGCTCAGATATGGAAGAAGTAATCCAGTCCCTAATTCCTGAGCTTGGAGTGCCTCCGGGTACGCCTAGGTTTCCAAAACGAAGAACACTTGCCAACATACTTAGCAAGGCCGTGAACCTTGAACAGCAGTTCGAGGAGCTTGTTGAGGAAGAATACGGGCAATTCCTGGAATTTCTGCCTTTCATAAACCGGCTGGCCACACTATATAAGGATTACAAAAAGGCCCATTACCTGATGGACTATGACGATCTCATCATCTATTTCAGGCAATTGCTTGTGGAAAGCGAAGATGTCAGGAGAAACCTCAGCCGACAATACCACTATATCATGGTGGATGAGTACCAGGATACCAATACCATACAGGCTGATATAGCCAGGTGGCTGGCGCATGGCCACCGGAATATTATGGTTGTCGGTGATGACTCCCAGTCCATATACTCTTTCAGAGGTGCCAATTACAGGAACATGTTTGACTTCTCATCCCATTTTCCCGATGCCAAGACTATCACGCTGGAAGAGAACTACCGATCCACACAGCCCGTACTCACATTCACAAACGCCATAATGGACCGGGCCAGTGAAAAATTTACCAAATGCCTTTACACAAAACGCACAGGCGGTGAACTGCCGAAGGTAATTGATACCGGGACCGAACCGGAGCAAGCCTTGTTTGTTTGCCGCTACATCAAGGAGCGAACAGATCAAGGACGACCCATCAGTGACTTTGCCGTACTGTTTAGGGCCGGTTATCATTCTTTTGAGCTGGAAGCGGAACTGGCCCGCCAGGGCATCCGCTATGTAAAATACGGCGGGTTCAAGTTTTTGGAATCCGCTCATATCAAGGATTTTCTAGCGCACTTGAGGGTAGTGGTCAACAGGGACGACACAGTGAGCTGGGTTCGCATACTGAGGCTTGTAAAAAATGTTGGTCGGGGGAAAAGTCAGGCAATCATTCGCTGGATGCAAGATAACAGGATCTCTCCCGACAAAATAGGACAGTGGCCGGGTGCCGGCAAAAAAGACAGTGGTTTGAAAAATCTGTCAGAACTTATCTCGCGGTTAGCACCAAAAAGCATAACACCGAGAAAGGCGGCGAAACAGGTCATGGAATACTATCTCCCTGTTTTGAAAGACAAATTTGATGACTACCCAAAACGACAAAGGGAGCTGGAACAATTGATACCAATGGCCGGCCGTTACAGCAAATTGAGGGGTTTTTTGGATGATCTGGTCCTGGAACCCCCGACCAGTTCGGTGGATGTCAATCCGGGGGAAATTGCTGAATCACTCACTCTTTCTACGATTCATTCTGCCAAAGGGCTTGAGTGGCCGGAGGTCTTGATCATATGGATTATGGAGGGGCGCTTCCCCCCTTCCAGGGCCTACAATAATCCTATGGTTCTGGAGGAAGAACGCCGTCTTATGTATGTAGCAGCTACCCGTGCCAAGGACCGGTTGATAATGTGCTATCCCGGCCGGGAATCGGGGGCGTTATGGTCCACATGGGGCAACACTGTGAATAGTTCAATGAACGGTGTGTCCTCATTTATAAAGGGCCTACCGGAAGAAATCGTTTCATATGAATCTGCCGGAATTCAGAAAACAATGCCGGGCAGCGAGCGTAAGAGAAAAATCCAATATAGTTTTAAAAGGTCTGCGAGTCAGTCATACGGTGGCATATCGGTTGGTGACAGGGTAAATCATCCGGCATTCGGTCCAGGCGTTGTCTCAAAATTCATTGCCGATGATAAGGTGGAAGTATTGTTCAGGAAAGTGGGGAGGAAACTCCTTCACTTGGAGTACACCACACTTGAGAAAATCTAAAAAAATGAAAGCTGCTTCAGAAAGAGTTGTTCTCTAATTCAGCTTCCTGCTGGATCAGCTTTTCCATAAGACCCTCCCGCTTGAAAAAAGCACGGTGGTTCCCATCGCTTCTTTCTAAAACTGCTCCCAGATACGCCATTTGTTTCTCAATGGTGTCCAGGTACAGGTCATTACCTATGTCCCAGCGTGCCTTGAAATGGTCTCTCATATACATGTTAACCCCACCAAGTTCATTTTCAAATCTCTTTTTAGTTGCCCTGTAGAAAGGAAAAGTCTTCTTGAGAAAATCCAGCTCATCAGAATAACCCAAAACACTGGCCTCCTTAAATTCCAGAAAAAGAAAGGGCAATTTTTCAAGATAGGTCCGATCTGCCATCTGGCCAAGAAGATCGGCAGATCCCAGCATTTCGCCTATTAGCCTGTTTTCCTTTGACTCAAACCGTATCCTGGCGACCTCAGCATTGAGACCTGTACACAAGAGGGCATTTCTGCACTTCCGGAAATCTTCTCTAGAGTAGCCTTTCTCTATGAAATATTGTCTCATAAATTCAATGCTTCGACTGATATGCACAATAGTATATTTGGCACCGGTACCGTTTTTGTCGCCTGCGTCCTGGATGTAACCTGCGTCATGCATCAGCGCGCTGATCAAACCTAAAGTTATACTGCTACCGTCAAGAAATACTCCCTTTACTTGGGCACCATGCATCAGCCTTGCCATTGCAATCACCGTATCTATTGTGTGTTTCAGGTCGTGATACATTGTGTTGCATCCCCGGTATCCTGGATAGGTGCCCGAGAAAAGTCTAATGATGTCTCTAAAGGCCTCATCAATGGGCTCAAAATCGAATTTGCGCAACATCGCGAATGTAAGGGCTTTCACCTCTTCAATAACGCTTTCGATATTTTGCATATCAATAAGTTTAGAGAGTTGAACCGATTGATTTTCCATTTCCTCTACCCTCAATATTGAAATCTTAGATGCATTTCAGAGGTTTACATACCTCTCTTGTAGCCTGTACATACCAGTTCTTCAGGTACGATGACTTCGATACGGTTGCGCTGGACATTCAGGAACGAGGCTGTGAGGAGCCGCCGGCCGTCGCGGTCTGTAACCTCTGCATCAGTTAACGCTATAAAGGGTTTTGCATCAACAATATAGTCGGTCAAACGCGCACCGGGCAACAAATTGATCGCACCCGTTATGCGGTAATGTCCCGTTAAGATCATGACCCTTGTTTTTTCTTCGGGTGTATTCATAATCCACTCCTCCACAGAAAATATTCAGAGAGTTGAGACGCATTAGGGCCTTTAAAGAATCTTCTGTAATATTGATTTGACGGGCCCCTACCGCGACGCACCTGTGACTGCAATAATGTCGAATATTGAAGGCCGGGATAGCGGCCTTAAAACCGGTGTTGTGTTTTCTTATTCTTACAACCTGTATTTTTTATTATACATTTCAGAGCAATACATCGTCAAGAAGAGATTCTAACCTTGGAATTTAGTGGATTCTCCAAAACTCCTTTTCCTTCAGAACATCCCAGGTGCACACTACACAGGCCTTCGCACTTTGAAGCCCAGCCAAACTATATATATAAACATGAAAATTGTTGAAACCGTTGCAGGTAATGCGGTTTGCTTGCCGAAAAGAGCCAATGATAGACCCCCGGCAAGGCCGTAATTCTTAATAGTACCAAGCAAGACAAGGCTTGTAGTGATCTTCGAGTCAATCTTAAAAAGTCGTCCAACCGAATCTATGATCAGTCCCAGAAAGAACATGCTCGCAATGGCAATAGCAGCCACGGGAACCAACCTGAGGGGCTGCCCGACAAATATCTCCTGATTCAGCCCAACAATGGTGTAAAACACTACAAAAAAGCTCCAATTGGTGATGGTGCCTTTTATGGGCTCTATCTGCTCAGCTATCCTCTTCCAAAGGAAGATACGAGATATCACCAAAAGAACGATGATCAACAAGGCTGTAATCATCGGTACCCTCGCCAATTCAAAAGAGCTTGACCCTAAAAACTCAAATACTATCAGCGGTATGATAATCAAGGCCCCAAGATGGGCAGCCATTGTGCCAATAAGGGAGTACGTGCTGTTACCGTTTAGGTGTTCTGTAAAGGGAATAATAGCCACGGCTGGCGGGACAACGGCCAATATTATAAACCCTTTCCAGATGTCCTCCTCATGGATAATAATTGAACTGGTCCCTAAGATGAAACCGCCAAGGACTACATAACTCATTAGAATGCCTAAGATCCCTGGGACTATCAGAGATCTCGGGGAACGGAATACGTTCCCCGAAACACCCATCGTTGAGAGGCTCAATACTACGGCAAGGGCCGGAAGCGTCAAATTCTCAGTCCACCGGCTGCCTTGAGGCAAAAGCAAACCTAGCATCGCTGCCAGAAGGAGTATGAAATTTCGGTTACGCAACAATTTCTTGATCTTGCTCATTTACCAGGATCTCTCACGGATACTTAACACTTCAAGTTCGGGGAACCATGCTCAAAGATGAACTTGCCCCCATTTAGTGGACACCCCGAAAAGCTCACACAACCGCTAGACAGCGTTCCCCTGGCCTCTCCCAACCCCTAACATAATCACAACGGCACCAAGAATAATGTATACCAAACCTGCTCCGACCACCAGAAACTTCGGCACCGCACACCACCGCGCTAATACAGGCCACAACTCTACCTCAGCGCCCAGTAGCACCTGTATCAGGGCATAGTTCTCTACCCCGTCCAACAGCGCCGCTACCCACTGCCCCCAGCTCAGCACGACACCCACCAATTCCACAGACTCAATCCGCTTCAACCAGCTCTGACTCAGCAACACACAGCCCAAGCCAATCGCACTCGCATATGCGACCAGAAACAGATAGTCCAGCCCAAGATTCAGCCCGGCATACACTCGTCCCTTTTGCCCCCACGACTCAACCATGCTTTGAGCTTTGGACAACTCTCCCGCAAACTCGAACGATACTATGCCCATTGGTGCAACCTCTGTCTTGAGAGGCCCACCGAGCACTTGCAGGCTCGCCATGATGACAAGTGTGAGCACCACAAATAAAACGAACGCTTGCTTCTGCCCAGACGCGGACAACCATTCGAAAGGATGCCGAAGTTTCATGCTTCTCCCTCCCCCTGACCCCCAGGTATGTTTATCCGAATTAAAGCTCCCTGCAGCAAGCTGCAGGGAATCTCCAAATGTAAGGAATTCTGTTAATTTTATATTCGCTCGCTAACCCCGCAGCCCCGCTAGCGTGGGATCTCCGCTTTGCTCCGACAAGCTTACGGGGGATGCGCTCGCTGTGCATTTTCAACTAATACGAATACGTCTCACGCCATCTAACGACTGTCGAAAAACTGCTATTTGAGTTGATCCTTGTACCGACAAAATGAACTGTCTTCTCTATTCACTGTTTCTATTTCTCTTACCCTCACACGGTCTTATCATGCTGGACCGGAAAGTAAGGGTCATCAGGGAGGAGTCGATGCCCTGGGTCGCTTGCGGTAACTGAGAAAGATAAACAGCCACCCCAGAACAAGTTCGATCATGATGCGGGAAGCAAAGGAAGCCGCTTCTGCTTGAAGCCCGAACCGGATCATTTTCTCCGGATATAGGCCGAATGTTTTAACACCCATTAATGGACAGAGGTTGTAGGTAGCCATCGCGAAAAAGAAGTAACCGATAAGGCGGTAGTCCGCGGAGGCCCTCTCGGACTCTTCGAGGCGTTGGCGCTCATCCGCCCAACGCATGAGAATAAGCAGCAGCAAAAAAGTAATCAGGACGCCTCCAATACCAAAAAAGGAGGAGTACGGACCAGGAATGGGTACATAGGCAAGTAGAAGGTACACGATCCCTCCACTCACCACCAGCCGGAAACGGGTTGCGGGTATTGACGCCCTCAGTAGCACACCAATGCCGACGAAAAAAATCCCGAGCTTGAAAGAGTAGGCCCAAACAAGGTAGCGGATGATTTTCCAAACAGGGATTGCCGGACCGGCAGTCTCAATGGTGCTCTGTCCTGCTTCTAGGTTGGATAGGTAACCGGGCAATACGAGATAGCGACCCAAGATGGCGTTGAGAAGAAAGATGATGCCAATGACGGTCCAGACTGCCCATGCTTTT
>CAZENC010000014.1:0-3193 GCA_964513115.1 uncultured Desulfobacteraceae bacterium
TCGCGGATATTGGCCATCTCAAAAAGATATTTATTGAGGCCGCACGCCTGAAGCGTCTCCTGAAATAGAGGCTCATGGGTCCTTGGAGAACATGAAGCTACCACGACGCGGTTAAGGTTGTTTTCCTTGATAACCTCCCTTATCTTGTCCTGGGTGTCCTGAGAACAGGTGAAGAGATTTTGGTCTACAAATGCTACGTAGGGAAGGGTAGCGGCATAGTCGGCCACAGCAGGGACATCAACGACACCGCCGATATTAATGCCGCAGTTGCACACAAAAACGCCGATTCTTGTTTCAGCTTCTGAAACATCAATTTCTTCAGGCATCTCGACGGACTTCGTATCAGTACCCCTTGTCTCGGCAAGATTTATAGCGGCAGCACAGGCTGCGGCACTGGCCTCAATCACGGAACCGGGAATATCCTTTGGACCTTGAAATACGCCACTTACGAAAATTCCCGGTCGCGATGTGTTTACAGGATTAAATGGGGGTGTATTTGCAAAATTGTAATGGTTAACTTCGATGTCGAGGCGCTCGGCCAGCGCAGTCACTGATTCCGGAATTTGCAATCCAACAGACAGCACGACCATGCTGAAAGTCTCTTCTTCGGTCTGGCCTAATTCGTCTGTATATTTTATCAACAGGTCACCGGTTGATCTGTCCTCATCGATGGAGTGAATCCTGGACTTTATGAAGCGAATACCTTGTTCGTCTTTTGCGCGGTTATAATATTTTTCGTAGTCCTTTCCGAAGCTTCTGATGTCCATATTAAATATGGCGCAATCAAGATCGTCATGGGAATGCTCTTTGGCAATCATGGCCTCCTTTAAGGCATACATGCAACAAACAGAGGAGCAATACCCGTTACCACACACATTGACGTCTCTTGATCCCACGCACTGAATCCAGGCGATTTTCTTAGGAGCTTCTCTATCCAGGGGCCTCATAAGGTGCCCGCGATAGGGACCTGATGCACTCAAAATTCTTTCAAATTCCTCGCTGGTCACCACATTTGAAAAAATACCGTAACCTAATACATCCATCCCTGACGGATCGAAACCTTCACTGCCCGGGGTCAGGATCACCGCTCCAACGGAGATAGTGGATGTCTTCTGCTTGTCTTCATAATTAATGGCCTTTGCTAGGCACATCATTTCACAGAGTCCGCAGCCGATGCACGTATCTATGTCAATGGAAAAAGCTAAGGGTACTGCCTGCGGATAATCTATGTATGTGGCCTTTCTATCGTCTAATCCTAAATTATACATGTTAATTGCGGTAACAGGGCACCGTTTGGCGCATTCCCCGCAACCCGTGCACTTTATCGGGTCTATATAACGGGGATAATTTGTCACAGTAACCTTAAAATCGCCGGGCTCGCCTTCTATACGCTCTATTTCACTGTTCGTGATAATGTTTATATTCAGATGCCGGCCGACCTCGACCAGTTTCGGCGAGATAATTCACATGGCACAGTCATTGGTTGGAAAGGTCTTGTCCAGCCGGGCCATCATTCCTCCGATACTCGGTGACCGTTCTACTAACTGCACATAGTAACCCGAGTCGGCGAGGTCCAAGGCAGCCTGCATGCCGGCAATGCCCGCACCAATTACCATTACTGTCCCGCTCTTTGCGCCCTTGTTCGCTCCCATCTTGACTCCTTATTATTGTACGACTTGAAAATACCGTGCACTACTCAACTAACTCATTGCCAAAACTGTGCTTTCAAATTCAGGGATACCTTCACTGTGTCCCTTAAA
The DNA here is from genome assembly GCA_964513115.1 of uncultured Desulfobacteraceae bacterium. GTDB lineage: Bacteria > Desulfobacterota > DSM-4660 > Desulfatiglandales > Desulfatiglandaceae > JAFDHL01. The sequence continues at coordinate 1,761 of CAZENC010000014.1, forward strand.
GATGACCTGATTGTTTTTTTCCAGATCTGAAATCAGATAAGAAATTTTTTTGTTTTCAATTCCTGTGCGTTCGCTGATATCTCTCACGGAAGTTGAACCTTCCTTCAGTGCAATACAGATCAGGTTTTTCTGGTATTCTCTTTCCAGTGCAGCGGACAGGATCTTCTTGAATTGGTTTGCCTCCCATTTTCGGCCATACACATCGCCCTTAGTGGTTAGAGAGACTTCTTTTCCTACCAACCATCGTAATGTTTCGCTTTTCGCCGTCATTTCCGCCGCATCTAATTCCAGCGAAAAAGTCTTGGGATCAAAATCGCCCTGGCTCCTTATGGACTCCGTGACCTCGCTCACTATTTCAGCAAAGCGCTGGCCTTCTGCTGAGGAGCACCAGGCCAAATGAAGCCTGTTTTTACCAATGGTCGCAAGATCTAAAAGTTCCTGGGTTAGACGAATCTTTTTTTCAGCTTGAACATTACCGTCCAGGTAATGGCAGTCACCAAAATGTCACCCGGAAACCAGAATGCCATCCCACCCAGCTTTCAGTGCCTTAATAATAAACACCGGGTCAACACGTGCAGAGCACATGACCCTCAACGGTTTCACATTCGGGGGATACTGGAAGCGGGATACACCTGCCAGATCAGCGGCCGCATAGGCACACCAGTTGCACAGAAACGCCAATATTTTTGGTTCGAATTTTTTCATTATTACCTTACCTTTCATTTGACGGCAGAAACCGCGGCAAGTAGCTGGCGGTCTCTGAAATGAAGCATATCGATTGCCCCCTGAGGACAGGAGGACGCGCAAAGTCCACATCCCTTGCAGGAGGCCGGCACATTCTTCGCCCTGAAGCCGATACCTTCAATTTCCTCCATGATAATAGCTCCAAAATTACATACTTCCGCACAAAGGCCGCACCCGATACATTTTTCCGTGTCTACCTGGGAGACAAGGGGTGAAACCTTGATACAGGGCCTTGATAGAATAATCGCCGCTTTACTGGCGGCGGCCATAGCCTGGGCAATGCTCTCGTCAATCGGTTTGGGGTAGTGAGCCATTCCACAGAGGAACAGCCCTTCATTTGCAAAGTCCACTGGTCTTAACTTTGCATGAGCTTCAATGAAGAAGTTATCATCGTCAACAGGCAGCTTAAAATAGCCTGCGATATCCTCGTAGCCTGAGGGCTCGATTGCCGTTGCCAGGTTAAGGAGATCAGCCTTGATCAAAAGCTCCCTCTGAAGCACATGATCAAAAATGCGGATTTCAAGGCCATCGTCCGATTCCGAGACAACAGGCTTTTTGTCGAGGGTGTACCGTATAAAGATAATTCCCTTATCCCTCGCTTCCTGGTAAAGTGCCTCTTTCTCGCCGTATGTCCTGATATCCCTGTATAAAACGAAGACATTTATATCGGGGTTCTCTTCCTTGAAACT
>CAZENC010000014.1:3293-21688 GCA_964513115.1 uncultured Desulfobacteraceae bacterium
TGATATCCCTGTATAAAACGAAGACATTTATATCGGGGTTCTCTTCCTTGAAACTAATTGCCTGACCGATAGAAGATGTGCAGCAGATCCTTGAACAGTACGGCCTCTTTTCATCCCTCGAACCCACACACAGGATAAATACAGCCGTCTTTGCATCCTTGATCCTGGCAGGGTCCTGTTCTAAATCATGCCATCGAGTGACCCTGGGGTTTTTGCCATAAAGGTATTCATCCGGGCTTGAGGCATTGGCACCTGTTGCAATGATGCAAACGCCGTGCTTTATTGTCCTTGTCTTTTTCCCCGTGGTGATGTCCGTTTCAAAATTGCCGACAAACCCGGAGGAACCTGTTACTTCCGCATTCAAAATGACTTCCACCATGGGATGTTGCTCTATCCTCTTAATCAGGGCGGAGAGGTATTCCTGTACATCTTTACCTCTCCAGGTCTTCTTTATTTCCCTTGCAGCGCCCCCCAGCAGATCTGATCTTTCGACAATCGTTGCAGGAAAATCCTGGTCAGCAAGACTTAGGGCGGCCGTCATACCTGCCACACCGCCACCGATAATCAGTCCGGACTTTTCGATATCAACCATTTGATCGGAAATAGGTTCCAGCAATGAAGATTTCGCAACGGCCATCCTCACAAGATCTTTTGACTTTTCAGTGGCTTCTTCTTTGTTATGGGAATGAACCCATGTACACTGGTTCCGGATATTTGCCATTTCAAAAAGGTTTTCGTTAAGGCCCGCATTACGAAGAGTCTCCCTGAATAGGGGCTCATGGGTCGTTGGTGTGCAAGCTGCAACAACAATGCGGTTTAATTTATGTTCTTTTATTACCCCTACTATTTTTTCCTGGGTATCCTGGCTGCATGTAAACAGGTTTTCGTCAACATTAACCACATTGGGAAGGGTTTTTGCGTATTCCGCTATGCCGGGAACATCTGCAAAGCCGCCGATATTGGTTCCGCAGTTACACACGAACACACCGATACGCGGCTCTTCGCTGGTTACATCTTTTTCCTGCGGGAAAATCTTTTCCCTGGTTTCTTTTCCCCTGGATTGTGCAAGGCTGACAGCCGATGCACAGGCGGCCGCGCTTGCCTCGGTAACTGACTGTGGAATATCCTTGGTTCCCTGCAAGACGCCGGCAACATAAATACCGGGACGGGAAGTCATAACAGGTGAAAAATCGTCCGTATCGACGAAATTATTATCATTAAGGTCAACACCCAGGTTTCGGGCAAGTTCAACGGAAGAGGTGTCCGATTCCATGCCGACCGAGAGGACAACAATATCAAACTCTTCTTCGTATATGTCGCCCGATTCTTCAACATAACCTATTTTTAGCGTGCCAGTATCATCCGCTTCAGTGATGGAGTGCACCCTTGAACGTATAAAGCGGATTCCCTCTGATTTCGCACGTTCATAATACCGTTCAAAACCTTTTCCGTGCGATCGGATATCCATGTTGAAGATTGTGCCCGTAAAATTACCACCTATGTGCTCTTTGGCAATCAGTGCCTCTTTGATGGCATACATGCAGCACACGGATGAACAATAGCTATTACTGCAGCGGCCCGTATCCCTCGATCCAACGCACTGGATCCATGCGATTGTCGTTGGTTCTTTGTTATCGGACGGCCTGAAAAGATGTCCCGTGGTTGGACCGGTGGCACTCAAAAAACGTTCAAATTCCATGCTCGTAACCACATTGGGATAGCTTTGGTAATGGTAGAGGTCTTCATAGGGGGCAGGATCGAAGACATTGGCACCACCACAGAGAATGGCAGAGCCTACCTCGATCTCTCGTTCAGTAGGTTTCTCATTATGGATGACAGCTTCGGCTGTGCAGACCTCCACACACTGGAAGCATTCACAGCAGTATCCGCAGTTCAGGCAACGGTGGGCCTCTTCTTTTCCCCTGTCTTCATCATAGCCCAGTTCGACTTCCTTGAAGTTGCCTTTCCGATCCTTCACAGGAAGCTCCGGCATTTCTGCCCTGTCTTTCTTGGCTTCATCTTCAGGTATAGGGCGGTACGCCGGATTTTCCAATGTAATGGGCTCCCTTCCTTCGGCCATGTCCCTGCCGTCCAGGTATCGGACAATAGACTCGGCAGCCTCGCGACCAGCAGCAATGGCTCCAATGGCTACCCAGGGGCCTGTTTGCAGATCGCCACCGGCAAAAACACCCTCGTGTTTAGTCGCATAAGTTATTGGATCTACCTCGGCGGTCCCCCAGCGTGAGAAAGTCAAGCCTTTCATGTCCTCAAGAGCTGAAAGATCCGGTCTCTGACCAATAGCCGGAATAAGCTGATCAATCTCAATCTCATATTCACTGCCGGGGATAGGGACAGGCCTTCTTCTGCCGGATGAATCTGTTTCTCCAAGCTCCATCCGGATGCATCGAATACCCACAATCTTGCCGTCATGGACAAGCACTTCCTGGGGGGCAGCAAGATAGGTGATTTTGACTCCTTCTGCTTCTGCTGCCTGGATCTCCTCTTCCCAGGCAGGCATCTCGGCACGAGTTCGACGATATATGATGTTGACTTCCTCGGCACCCAAGCGGACCGCCGAGCGGGAAACGTCTATTGCCACGTTTCCACCACCGATGATACCTAGCTTCTTCCCCACAGATGTTTTTCCGGTCAGATTCAATTCTCTTAGAAAATCCACTCCCTGGCGGACGCCTTTGGCCTTCTCACCCGGGATGCCCAGCTCGATTCCCTTGTGTGCCCCGATGGCCAGATACACCGCCTTATAGCCTTCTTTGAACAGGTCATCTACAGTCAATTGCGGACCAAGGGGCATATTAACCTTTATCTCTACTCCGAGGTTGGTAATCAGCTCTATCTCACGGTCAAGTATTTCCCTGGGAAGGCGATGGTCTGGAATTCCCACCCGCAGCATGCCACCTGCTTCAGGCAGAGACTCAAAAATCGTGGAAAGAACTCCTTTGCGCGCTAAGTGGTAGGCGGCGGAAAGCCCCGCAGGTCCGGAACCAACAATGGCAACCTTCTCTTCCCTTGGTGGCAGACATTCAACCTTAATATTGCGGGGATCAAATTGATCCGCAGCAAGACGCTTGAGGTCCCGGATGGCTACCGGATCATCAACTTCACACCGGCGGCATGCATCCTCGCAACCGTGCGGACAAATCCTACCGAGTACGCCGGGCAGGGGCAGGTCTTCCATGATAATTTTGAGGGCTTCTTCGTATTTTCCTTGGCCGACCATCTGAACGTATCCCTGGACGTTCAGGCCCGCAGGGCAGGCCAAACTACAGGGGGCCTTATCTGTTTTCTGAATTGCATAGGCACTGGGTATGGCCTGGGCATAAAGCTTATAAGCGGATTTTCTGTTGGAAAGCCCCTCATCATATTCGTTGCTTAATTCAACGGGACAAACCTTGGCGCATTCTCCACAAGCGGTACATTTGTTAAGGTCGATATAGCGTGGTTTTTGTAACACACGCGCATTAAAATGACCCACCTTTCCTTTGAGGTCCAAAAGTTCCGCATTGGTCAGAAGTTCTATGTTCAGGTGCCGGCCGACCTCGACCAGTTTGGGCGAGATAATTCACATGGCGCAGTCATTAGTGGGAAACGTCTTGTCCAGTTGAGACATTAAGCCACCAATGGCTGAGGATTTTTCAAGAAGATATACGTAATAGCCAGACTCTGCGAGGTCAAGAGCGGATTGCATACCAGCAATCCCTCCCCCAACGACCATAATGGACCCGGACAGCTCGTCGGATTTGCTATTGGGCATCACTCTGTTTCCTTTCTGTTCAGGGGTTAAAGTTTTGCTGCATCCAGAACCTGCGGGAGCTTGTCCTCCCAGCCAATGGTTGAGATCATTACTCCCGCCATCCCCATCTCTTTTAAATGGACTATGATTTCCGCTGTGAGCTTAATGCAATGGGTCAACTTGTCCGGAGCTTTTTGAATGTCACGGATTATTTCTTTAGGGATGGTTATGCTTTTTATATTCCTATCAATATAACGCGCCATGCCTGCCGATTTCAGCAGGAGGACCGTGGGTATTATCGCCACTTTGCTGGTGTCTATATGCTTTATGAACTGCTGGAACCGGTGAAGATCGAATACCGGTGTGGTAATGAGAAACTTGACCCCGGAGTCAATCATCTTCTGGAGGTTTTCCATCTCTATGTCGAGGACCCCCCCGATAGCGCCTGCATTAACGGTCGAACCTAAACAAAATTTGGGCGCTCCATTAATTTCTACGCCGGCCATGTCTTTGCCGTTTCGGAGTTTTTGAATGGTTTCAAGCAGCTGAATCAGATCTAAATCGTTTACAAGCCTTGCCTGGGGATGATCTCCGTAGGTGATGTCTTCACCGGATATTGCCATCAAGTTGAGTATACCAAGGGCCCCGGCAGAGAGTATGTCGGCCTGGAGGGCTAGGCGATTACGGTCTCGACAGCAGACCTGAAGCACTGTTTCAATGCCGTGTAGTTGTAGAAAGGCACATCCGCCTAAAGAACTGGCTTTCATTACGGCATTGCCCATTTCGGGAACTACAAGTGCATCTACACGCCCTTTGATCTGCTTGGCATTTTTTAGAAGATAGGAGAAATCAGCCCCTTTAGGCGGTTCGAATTCTCCTAATACAACAAATTCACCTGACTCAATCTTGGACTCTAACGACATAGTATGATCCTCCAAGGCTAATGGGATAGCTTATAAATGGCATTGGATATAGCCATTTCCAGATCTTGGGTTCCAAAGGATTTAATATGATAGAAGAATATCCCTTGCTGCCGGATGCTGCTTTCTAATTCGGGGGTGTTGGTTTCAGCGCAGATGATAATGGGAAGATCTTCTTCAATGCCTTTGATGATGGAGATAAAGGCACAATCTTCCTCCAGAAGATCTGCGTCAAGGAGAAGGACATCAACCTTTTGGCTCTGCAAGGTTAGAAGCGTATCTTTCAGGGTGTTTGCATAAATTATGTTAAAACCTTTCTCAGTAAAGAAAGAACGCAATTCAGATGCAAGAACCTCAGCCGGCTCAGCAATAATGATGGTTATATCACTTCTCATGGAATACCGGTCTTTTTTGATGTCTTTCAGATATTTCTTTATAAAAAATCTCCTGCTGGCTCTTATATCCTTTAGCAAACTTCATGCCTGTTAAATTATAAGGCATTCCTTTTCATATTCTGATTCTATTTTGCCTTATTATAACTTAATGATATTGTTTGTTTTATCTGTTCGGGAATTTGTGTGTGCGGGCATAATAATTTGAAAAATCTGCTGATCGCCTGTGATAAATTTCTTTTAGTAAATATGCAAGTGGGGCATTTTGTAACAATAATAATGCATGAAAGGGCATAACATACTGCCAAAACAGTAAATTTAAGAAAAGAGATAATATGTAGCAAATGTTACAAAATTACCCTTATTGACTGCAGGGAGCTTTAATGGGCACCGATTAATATAGGGAATACTTTTTTATCTTGAGGTTAAGGGTCTTGCGGTTTATGCCAAGAATATCAGCGGCTTCTGTCTTCTTCCCTTTTGTCCGCCTGAGCACGAAACGGATGTATTTTTTCTCCAGTTCCTTCAGGCTGAGGGGCTCTTCGGAAAACATTTTAAATTCGCCATGCCTTTCGATGACAAAGGAAGGCAGGTCCCTGGCCCTTATAACTTCGCTGTCCTCAAGAATAAGGATTCGTTCAATAGTATGCTCGAGTTCTCTAACATTTCCAGGCCAGGCATAGTCCTGAAGGATTTCCATTGCCTCCGGAGAGACCTCGGGCACGGATTTTTTAATTTTACGGCTGAATTTTTCTAGAAAGTGATTGGTAAGAAGAGGTATGTCTTCTTTTCTTTTTCTCAAAGGAGGAAGGTGAATTGGTACCACGCTCAGTCGATAATATAGATCCTCTCTAATATCGCCGTTTCGTATTGATTCCTCAAGGTTTTTATTGGATGCGGATATGATCCGAATATCCAACTTAATTTTTTTCTGATCCCCCACCTTCATGAATTCGCGTTCCTGAATAACCCTGAGGAGCTTGGCCTGAATTTTCAAGCTCAGATTCGTGATTTCATCAAAAAAGAAGGTGCCATGGTTCGCAAGTTCAAAAAACCCATGCTTGGTTTGATGGGCGCCTGTAAAAGAACCCTTGACATGTCCAAAGAGCTCGCTTTCAAGCAGTGTTTCTACAAGAGATGAACAATCCACGGCCACGAATTTGTTGTCCTTGCGACTACTGTGGGAGTGAATGGCGCGGGCAATAAGCTCTTTGCCTGTGCCGGATTCACCGGTTATCAGAACCGTGCTGTCTGTGGGGGCAACTCTGAGTGTTTTTTTAAAAATATTTTTCATTGGGCGGCTTTGCCCGACAATGAGATCCTTTTCGGAATCAATTCTCAGTCCATTACTACTTACAGGGGATTCAGGGTTGGTGGACTTAATCGGAACGATATTTTCTAAGGACTTCTCAAGTTCGCTGAGTTGGAAGGGCTTGACCAGGTAATCCAGGGCACCAAGTTTGATACAGTCGACAGCAGAATCAATGGCGGGGTAGCCCGTGATCATAATAACATTTGTTTTGGGATATCGTGAACGTATCTTTTTAAGCAAAGCGATACCATCCATATCAGGCATGCGAATGTCTAACAGCACGAGGTCAAAGTGGTGCTCCTGCATAAGCTCGAGCGCCGTCCTGCCGGTATCTGCTGATTCCGTTGTTATTCCTCTGTTGCGAAGGGCCCTGGAGATTCCTTTTCTAATAACGGCCTCGTCGTCAACTATAAGGGCCTGTTGCTTGTCATTTTTTTTGTTCATAGTTAGTTAAAGTTAACTAGTGAAATTTAAAAGTTGCGTATTTAAGGTTGTGAGAGTTTCAAGTTGACTACTAACTAATCAGATATCACAGGCAGAAGTATCCTGAATGTCGTGCCCTTATCCACGGTGCTTTCCACGTCAATTGTTCCTTGATGGGCCTCAACAATCCCTTTAACGATATAAAGCCCCAATCCGGTGCCAATAACCTGACGGGTTTTAGGGCTCTTGACCCGGTAAAACTTGTCAAAGATTTTTGGAAGTTCTTCTGGAGGTATTCCTACTCCGGTATCTTGGACCTTTATCTCCATATATTCTCCAAGCCCTTGTGCGGTTAACGTAACATGGCCTCCCTCCGGAGAATAATTGATGGCATTGCTTACGAGATTATTAAAAATTTCCTCCATATTCTTCGGGTCCGCCTGGACCGGTTTCAGATCCCGGCAGGAATGAGTGAGGGTAATACCCTGCTCCTCCGCCCTTGGTCCCATAAGTGATACAGCCTCTTCTATGATTTTGCCGATATCTGTAGGTATCCGGCGTTGGACATACTGGCCGGCTTCTATCCTGGCTACGTCGAGCAGGTCATTAATAAGCTCCAGCAGTGCATCTATCTTTTTTTTCCCCCTGTCAACAAAGTCCTGTTGTTTCTCTTCAAGCGGTCCCGCTAGTCCCTCCAGAAGAACGCTGTTTATCTGTCTGATGGAAACAAGGGGGCTGCGGAGTTCGTGAGCGACCATATTGACAAAGTCGGATTTCATCTGGTCAAGTTGCTTGAATGCCGTGATATCTTCAAGGACAGTCACAGTTCCCGCGATGCTTTTGTCCGGCCCGAGGGCAGGTGCAGAAATGGCCCTTAATACATTTTTCCCTGTGCTTATCTCTTGGGAGACGGATTCACTTTCCGAGATCTTTCCGCTCTGTATCTGTTTGAGTGTTTCAATAAGGGATTCATCATTCATGATCTCGGTAATAGGGGCCGGATTTTCGATTTCTTTGGATATTTCCAATAATCGCATGAAAGCGGGATTGTGAAGAACTATCTCTAGGTTCCTGTTTGTTACCATAACTCCGTTTGCCATACGATTGATGATGGTTTTAAGGCGGCTCTTTTCAAGGTTGAGGTCATACAGGTTCCGGATATTTTCCTCTTCGAATTGAATGGCCTTTTGTTCCAGCTTTCTCTTTTCAGCGGCCCTGGTAACGGTTAAAAGAAATTCATCGATCTGAAAAGGCTTGGTAATAAAATCATAGGCCCCCTTTTTCATACATTCGACGGCCGTATCAACAGTCCCGTGGCCTGTGATGATGATAACCGGTATGTCCTTATAGTCTGTGCGGGTTATCTCTAGAACCTCTTCCCCACTCATTACCGGCATTTTCAGGTCAAGCAGGATCAAGTCCACAGAATTTGTAGCCAATAGATCAAGGGCCTGTTGGCCGTTTTCAGCAGTGGCGACCTCATATCCCTTGCCGCTTAAGACGCGATGGCACCCATCTCTGACAACCTTTTCGTCGTCAACAACCAGAACTTTTGTTTTTTCATCCATCATTTATTCATCCAGTCCGATAAAAATAGATTCTTCACTATAGGCTTCACCAGATTCGAGAGGCAGCTCGACAATAAAGGTGGTCCCCCCTTCCGGAGGGCACTCAAATCGCAGACTGCCGCCGTGCAGACTAATAATGTTTTGGGAGATGCTTAAACCGAGCCCGGTTCCCTTTCCCACGGGCTTGGTAGTAAAAAACATGTCAAAAATCTTGTCCTGATAAGCGTCAGGTATCCCGGGCCCCGTATCGGAAACCTTGATTATGAAACGGCTTTTGGAGGTATCGAACCGAGCCTCAATATCCAATCTGCCTTTTCCTTCCATCGCGTGAGCGGCGTTGATGAAGAGGTTGCTGAATACCTGCTGGAGCTGACCCATATCGCCGTGCAGTTGGGGCATATAGGGGTCGATCACGGTGTTTACCTGGATATCCTGGAAAAGCGCCTGGTTAACCAGCAGATTCAAGCATTTGGAAATCAGCTGATCCAAACTGAATGAGAATGCCTTTCCCATGGATTGCCGGCTGAATTCCAGCAAATCAGCAACGATTTTTTTGCACCGGAGGGTCTGGTCAATGATTTCCTGAACGTCGCTTTTAAGCTGGGGGCCGCTATCATTAAGGGACTCTTTAAGGAGTTCGGCATACATGAGAACTCCTGATAAAGGATTGTTGATTTCATGAGCGACGCCCGCGGCCATTCTGCCCACCGAGGCAATTTTGTCCGATTGGACTAACTGGAGATGGGCCTGTTCAAGGTCCTTCCGCATTTGGAGTATTTCCCGCATATCGGTGAATACTCCAACACTACCAATCTCCTTTCCGTTGATGATAATAATGGAGGCTGACAGCGTGACCGGTATCTCTTCACCGTATTTGTTTGTTATAGGCATGGGGGTCGGATTCAGTTTGCCCACAGGTCCATGCTTATCGCTTCGCATTTTTTTCATGTTTTCTTTGGCTACATCGATATTGTAAAAACTGCTGAGATGCCCTTTTTCCATAATTTCCTTGGCCGAATATCCTGTCAGGCGCTCCATACCCTCGTTAAAAATCATTACATTACCCTTGGTGTCCACCATAACTATCCCGTCCACTGTACTCTGGATCACGTTCTGGAAAAAAATGTTGGACTTCTGAGCCTCGCGCTCCAGTTTGATTCTTTCTGTGACATCTCTTGATGCTTCCAAAAGTTGAACTAAATTTCCATCCTCATCTAGGATAGGTGAGAATGTGAGAACGTCGAAATGTGTCTCTCCATTGTCCGACTGGTATTCATGAATGGTGCTGATAATTTCGCCTTCACGTCTATTCTTAATTTCTTCCAAATAGCAGGGTCTTCCGTATTCCCCGCATGGACGATCCAGTCCGTATCTCACTTCGTAGCAATGCTTTCCGACAATATCCTCATAGGTAAGAGATTGTTCGCGAAGAAAGGTTTGATTAATCGTGCTTATGGTCCTATCACGATTGACAGCCATGATTCTGTACGGGAGAGAGTCAAGAATCACCTGTGTGTATTTTCTCTCTTTTTCCTGGTACTCATGACGTTTTGTTTCCAGCTCGGTCCTTTCGACTTCCATCTGTACCAAATCCCACAGAAGCCTTGCCCCCCTGTGGCCTATTAGCGAGATTTTTTGCGGCTTTGTCCGGATAATCTCTTCCTTTACTAATTCCGAGCCTGTCAGTTCGATGATGAAATTTAGGTTTTCCAGTTTGTAAAGGTCCTGAAAATTGTCAGTCGTGAAGATTTTGAGGCTTTTGGCATAAACAATTGCCGGAGCATCAGGGTTAATATCCGCTACACCCAAAATATTCATTTTAAGCCTTGAAAGGCGTTCCTTATCCAGTATATTCAGCAGGTTATAACAGGCTTTTCCTCCTCCCACAAAAGCAACATTAAAGGGCTTATCGGCCTGTTCACCGCGTACAACCTGTACCAATTTATCCGTTTTGTCTTGAGCAGGCTTTTTCAAGGTTACCCTTCCAGTCTTACATGGTAGGTGGCTGGCAAAATTTTACCGGAATTCATGCCCTAAATGGAGACGTTTGCCAAACGGGCAATCACCTTCTTTTCCATATCCTTGATAATTATTCTTAAAGCAGTGCTTTCTTTTATGGGGCCCGAGTTATTCCAACCCTTTTGAAAAGCTTCTTCCTTCTTCTCTGTAAATTGCTCAAGGCTTGTCGCCATAGATTCCCAGGCGAATAATTTCTGGAGGATATGGCGTTCTTCCGAGACCAGGTCTTTTTCCGTGTCGAATGACCGACCATTTTTTGTTGTGATAATCATAAACAATATTTTACGTGTAATTCTTTTCATAGTACAAGAAAAAAAGCCCGGGGGATTATACTGGCATTATCCCGCGGGCTTGATTTTAGCAATTAAATACTTATGGCTTTTTAGAAAAAGTTTTTGGGATGATTGCTGGCCGTGAATTTCCATGATTTCGAGGTTTGCACAAAGGCTCACGGCGCAGGGCTCATGGCGCAGGGTCTTTACCTTATGCCTTACGCCTTAAGCCTTGTGCCTTATGTCGAATGATTTTACCGAGCCCAGGCAATACTCTCTCCGATCCGGAAAATACTCCAATTTTTTTTTCTGGAAATGTATATTATACTTGAGGTCTGGGAAGAACACCTGCCATTTCGGCTATCTCCGGCACCCTGTGTTCCCATTCGATAGCCATAAGATGTACGCCTGCAACTCCTTTCATCTCTTTGAATTCTTCAATTTGCTCCACGGCAAACTTGATGCCTTCTGCGGCGATTTTTCCTTTGCCTGCGCCCTGTAAACGCTTTATCAAGTTGTCGGGAACATCCATTCCGGGTACCTGTTTTGCCATATACCGGGCCATACCAACGCTCTTCATGGGCGTTACACCCGCCAGGATATAACATTTCTCGTGAAGTCCCATGTCAACGGCCCTTTTCATGAACTCCCTGAACTTGGCCATATTGTATATACACTGTGTCTGAATGAAATCAGCTCCGGCAGCGATCTTTTTTGCAAGTCGGTAGACACGAAAATCAAAAGGTTCAGCAAAGGGGTTGCATGCCGCACCGATGAAAAGCTCCGGCGGCACATCAATTTCTTGCCCGTTTAAAAATTTGCCGTCATCCCTCATGGTTTTTGCGGTGTGGATCAATTGCATTGAATCAATATCAAAGACATTTTTTGCCTCGGGGTGGTTGCCGAACTTCTGGTGGTCGCCCGACAGGCAGAGCATATTCCGGATGCCATTCGAATATACACCTAGAATGTCGCTCTGTATTGCCAAGCGATTGCGATCCCGGCATACCATCTGAAAATTGGGCTCAAGACCCTGTTCAAGTAGAATCAACGAAGCAGCCCAGCTTGACATACGGACTACGGCCGTCTGGTTGTCTGTAACATTTACGGCGTCTACATGGCCTTTTAAGTGACCGGCCTTCTCTTTCAGGTGAGCAACGTTTGCTCCCTGCGGAGGGCCGCATTCACCTGTAAACGCGAAATGCCCGGCCTTCAGCACCTTTTCGAGATTGCTTCCTGATTTATATTCGCTCATTTTACCAGTTCCTCCCTGGTCATCATTCTTGGTCCGCCGTCCCGAGCAGTCATCCAGCTCTTAGGTGGCTTGAATTCAAGTAGTTCATCAAGCCGACCCTGTTCCATCATCTTTCTCACAATGATATCCCAGATGCAGTCCACCTCTTTGGATATCTCACATTTTCCATTATTTGATCCACCGCATGGTCCATTGAGCAAGCTCTTGGAGCAACGGGCAATGGGGCATAGTCCGCCGAAGTAATGAACCACACAGGTGCCGCAACCGGCACATCTCTCCGACCATATGCCATGCTCAATAGCTCCGCCCATGAATATGGTATTGACACCGGGAAATACCCTTATTTCAGGATATCGTTCTGAGAGAAATTGCGGCCCAACGCCACAGGCAATGGATATGACGGCATCATAGTCTGCGATAATGTCTCTGATTTCATCTATGTATTCGGGATCGCACTGGCGTTCCAGGGTATGTTCCCCTACCTCAATTTCTTTGCCGTTTTTCTTTGCGGCAATCCTCAGGGTAGAAGCCAGTATGGCCACTTCCTTTGAGCCACCCACATTGCAGACCGTTACGCAGCCTTTGCATCCCACGATAAGAATTTTCCTGAAATCTCTGACCATCTCCAATATTTCTTTTACGGGTTTTGGTTCGGCGACAATCATTACATGTACCTCGCGCAATATCTATGGTTTTATCATGGCATAACCGGCCCTAATTCATTGATCCTGCCCGTCATTTTGTGGGCTACCTCAACAAATTCCTGACCTTTACCTGCAGAGAGGTTAAACAACTCTATCCTGTCCGGCTCAATCTCAAGTTCTTCTAATATCTTTTTCACATGGGCTACTCTCTTGGCGGCCTTTGTTATTCCAGTGACATACTGGCAACTGTCCTCCTGGCAGCCTGCTACGTAAACACCGTCCGCCCCTTCTTCAAACGGTTTCAGAAGGTGTAGCACTTCAATGCGGCCGGTACAGGGGACCTGGATTATTTTCACATTGCCCGGCATTGCCTTTTTCATGCCGTCGGCCACATCTGCTGCTGCCGAGGCGCAATTGGAGCAGCAAAAGGCTATGATTTGGGGTTTGAAGTCACTCATATTCCACTCTCCCTTTGAGTTGATTAGGAGGCTGTCGGAAAACCCCCATCTACTATGTTATCCTCATCCCTTGTCATTGCGGCGTACTTCCATGTACGCCTCATTCCACGGGATTTCGGATGCCTTATATCTGGATATTTTCCATCAGCCTCCAAAAGAAGCGGTTCTACGAAAGTTTCCAAGTGTCTTGGATCGCACTTTCGTAAAGTTAGATATAAGGCACAAGGATCTATTGATAGGAAGGGCCTTATGCCTTTCAATTTTCAACACTCAATAAAACAGATGGTGCTCCGGTCAGCATCTGGTCACTGCACGTGGACATAACAATAGCCTTCCCGGGACACTCCGCCACGCACATGCCGCATCCCTGGCAGAGCCCGGGATCAATAAAGGCCGCGCCCCTCTCATGATCAATAAATGGGACGTTGAAGGGGCATGTCCTGACGCAGGTGCAGCACACTGCACACTTTTCAGGTATAACCTCGGCCACCTGTCCTCCAACCTGGACAGTGTTTTTTGAGAGTATTTCAAGTGCAATGGCAGAGGCGGCCTTGGCCTGTGTGATACTCTCGGTTGTGTCTTTGGGATAAACCGCAAGGCCGGCCATATAAATTCCTCTGTTCGAGGCATGTACGGGTTTGAGTTTTTCTGGGGATTCTGAGAGGAATCCGTTGTTGTCCAGATTTATCCTGAAAATGTCGGCCAGTTCCCTGTTGTTGGTACCTACGATTGCGGTTTGAAGCGAAACAAAATCGGCTTTCAAGGCAACGGATCTTTCGAGGATAGGATCATAAACCGTTACGGTAAGCTTGCTCCGATCGTTTTCCGATTTTACTTCGGGTTTATTATCAAGGTCATATCGAATGAATATAATGCCCTTATCGCGTGCTTCACTGTAAAGGTTTTCCCTTTCCCCGTATGTACGCATTTCCCTGTAAAGGACAAAAATCTTCATGTCGGGATTTTTGGTCTTCAGATCTACCGCGGTTCGGACCGTAAAGGAACAACAGAAATTACTGCAATGAGGGCAAGCCGGTTCCCGGGAACCTACACACTGTATAAAGACTGCTGAATCGGAGCCTTCTACGGAGGTAGGTTTTTTAATCATTTTTTCGCTCAGTTCGGACCAGAGGTACACATTCTTGTTTTTGCCATACTGATACTCCTCTGGCTTAACGGGATTTCCCCCCGGTGCTAAGACAGTAGCTCCGTGCAGGATGTCTCTTTCTTTTCCTTTTTTCTCAACAGTGGTAACAAACCTGCCGGCAAACCCCTTGTTTTGCTTGGCCGTAGTTTCAGTCATTACTTTGATATTCTTGTCGTTTCTGACTGAAGATATGAGGTCCTTCAAGTGTTGTTGGGCATCATGCCCCTGCCAAGTGGCCCTAACATGACGTCCATGTCCTCCCAGTACCTTTTCCTTTTCTATTAATGTAACGGGGTAACCTTCTCTTGAAATGGACAGGGCGCTTTCAAGCCCGGCGACACCGCCTCCGACCACAAGGGCGCGTTTGACGACCGGTATTTCCTTTACGGGTGGCGGGGTAATAAGGGATGCACGGGCCACGGCCATCCGGATACGGTCCTTAAGTTGCTCTTTCGCGGTTTGGGGATCAATTGCCCTTAGATCCACTGTCTCGTACAGGTAAGGGTTCAGGCCCGCAAGCTTGAGGGTTTCCTCAAGAATGTTTTTATGTACTACCGGCGTACAACTTGCGAAAACCAGCCTGTTGGTATTTGTTTCTTTTATCTTTTCAGTGAGCCCGGTCAATATGTCATCCTCAACCCTTGTGGTGGCTGTCACACCGGGGATTTCTCTTGCCTGATTTTCCAGATCAGTGCCCAGATCAGGTGACATGCCGGGACATAAGTAGTAGGCGAGCAGGATCCTGGGATCATTTATCCCGGCCTTTTTAGGCTTCGGGTATGCCACAGGTCGGGCAAAGGGTTCAGGCTCCAGGATACTCCCGATTTCAGATACCACGGCAGCGGCCTGGGTAATGGATTCGTTGATATCAAAAGGACCATTTAAACCGCCGCAAGCGAATATTCCATTCATGTTTGTGGACACCGGCATGAATGGGTCGTTCGAAACGTACTGGTTTTCGTTCAGTTTAACCCCGATTTTTTTTGCAAGCTCAATAGCTTCCCCTGATGGTCTGAGGCCCACGGAAAGGACAACCATATCAAAGTTTTCTTTATGCATCTGTTCATTTTCATCTGCGTATGCAATCAAAAGATCATCGCTCCCGGGAACAAGGTCAACCGTATGAACCCGGCTTCGAATCAGGTTGACGTCCCTTTCAATTGCCGCGTTCAGGTAATTCTCAAAACCCTTTCCATGGGTTCTCATATCCATATAAAAGATAGTCGTCTCAATATTTTCGTCGAAATCTTTAGTGGTTACGGCCTCCTTGAGGGCATACATGCAGCAAACTGAAGAGCAGTATTTTGCGTCACACTTGTTGATATTCCTTGAACCCACGCATTGGAGCCAGGCAATTTTTTCAGGCGTTTTGCCGTCAGAGGGCCTTTTGATAACTCCTCGTTCGGGTCCCAGGGGCTTTTGCCGCTGCTCATACTCCACACTGGTAATGACGTTCGGGAGGTTACCATATGCATAGGTGTCAAATACTGCAGGATCAAAGGTCTCAATCCCGGCTGCAAGGACAACGGCCCCGGATTTCAGGCTCTTTTTTTCATCTCCGGTTTTTAATGAGATAACGAAATTCCCGGTGTCACCGGAGATATCAAGAACGCTTGTATTAAGCATAATGTTAATATTCGGGTCCTGCTCACAG
Source organism: uncultured Desulfobacteraceae bacterium (assembly GCA_964513115.1). GTDB lineage: Bacteria > Desulfobacterota > DSM-4660 > Desulfatiglandales > Desulfatiglandaceae > JAFDHL01. The sequence continues at coordinate 19,109 of CAZENC010000014.1, forward strand.
ACGGCAATCCTGGGATCCAGCTTACAGCAGGAGCAAAGCGGATAAATACGGTGAAGATTGGGTATCATACCACCTAGCGAAGGCATACGCTCAAGCAGGTGAACGCCATAGCCGGCACCAGCGAGAGAAAGTGCTGCCTGAATGCCCGAAATACCACCCCCTATAATTACTACAGAGCCTTTAGGTTTGTCTTGACCCATAAACTGTCTCCTGTTTTTTTAGCGGTTATCAACTTCCCGAGATTTTATTCGCCTTCGCAAAAATACCCTTCAGCTTGCTGCAGGGATTAACAGCGAGGTGACCCGCCGAAGCCTTGTGCGAAGGCGGGTTTGCTTCGGCGAATTTCGCCTAGATAACCCGTAGCTTGTTACGGGGAGCTTCATTTGGATGATTGGGAAAAGAATAGCTGAACCTGGAACTAATGAGGCATTTTTTCGCTTTTGAGGCATGGCTACTCAAATTACCCTTGTGAAAAGCATTACATGCCACAACACCACTATCCTGTCAAGAAAAAATGCTGGATAAATGTTATAGATTTTTGTTATAAAAAAAAACTGTAAGTCTTATTACCAGTTGATGATTTGTCTGAATATTTGGCCAAATTTTTTAAGGCTATCGACACAGTTTTTAGGCCTGTGAAGTGATATGGCGAAAAATTGTTGCTGGAATTGTAAACACTACGTTGTGAGGGGTGATAATGAGCCGGCTATTTTAGGCGGGGCAACCTCTAACGTCTGTATCTTCAGTAACGAAGATGAAGATAGTGAAGATCCCATGGAGCGGATAAGGAACTGGGAAAAAAGGGCTTTTCCCACTCCACCGGGCTACGTGTGCCGTCACTATAAGGAAAGGTTCTATTGATATGGCTGCACAGAGGACTACAAGAATCACCTAGTCATTTAAAAGTAACACAAAATGAGTACCCAAACCGAAATTGTCTTTTAATAACTGCAAGTAGGGGGAATATAGATGCCCATCTACGAATACCAGTGCCGGTTCTGCGACAAGAAGTTTCAGAGCCTCGTAATGAAGAAAGAGGAAGAAAAGGAATTGTCCTGCCCCGAGTGCAGGAGTCGTGATCTGAAGAGGCTCATTTCCAGGGTTGTCTACCACGTATCAGAGGGTGATCGCCTCGCGAATTTTGATCCTAACGTCAGTAAGAGTGACAGTTTTTATAAAGACAGCCGCAACATAGGACTTGCCGCAAAGAAAAGGGCGAAACAGTTGGGTGCGGACCTTGGGAGTGGGTTTGAAGAAAAATTGGAGAAACTGAGAACAGATCCCGGCAGTGTTATAAAGGATACTGAATAAGCGACTCCCGCTGTAGTCGAAGGGAACAAGACTCACAAAAACAGTTCTGGTCGTTTTCAGACCTGAAGTCCACATTGGAAGGATGCCATGCGTCGAGAGGGAGAGGTAGTTCTGCTCTACTTTAATGAACAGCCGGGCGTTTTTGCCCGCATAGAGGCAATTGAACCAGATATCAAAAAGGACTGGTATCGCGTCACCCTCTTGTTGCTTACTTTACCCATGCAGCCGGTTACATGGATACTCCGGGAATCATATGTTGATGGTGAGTCTTTCACCATGGACGGGAAGCCGGTGAGACTTGAAGAGGTCAAGCGGATTTTATTAAAATATGATTCAGAAGAAAGCATCAGTCATGAGGCAAAGAAGGGCCCGACTATGTCGGGCAGGGTAATTCCCTTTAAGAAAACTAAGGAAACGAACAAATAAAATGGGAAAACTGGAAATATTTTTCATACGCCTTGTCCTTTCCATCATGTTTGCATTTTTTCTTAGCCGGTTCTTTTTTCAGAGCATGTCCATGATCAAGGTATTCGGGATGGCCATTATTATGCTGGTTCTGGCCTATTTACTGGAGTTTTTTAGAAAGCGAAATAAAGGGGAAGACTATGGAGACTAAAAAGCATGTCTACTCATTTGAAGATGGCGATGGGAAGAATAAAAGGCTTCTTGGAGGAAAGGGCGCTAATCTGTGTGAAATGACGCAGATCGGGCTGCCTGTGCCGCCGGGTTTTGTGGTTACTACCGAGGCTTGCCTGGCCTACCTGGAACAGAAAAAAAGGGGATTGCAATCGGAACTGGTGGAAGAGGCCAGGGCGGCCATGGCTGATTTAGAAAAGAAGACCGGAAAGGGATTCGGTGAACCCGGTAACCCGTTATTGGTATCTGTCAGATCGGGAGCGGCCATCTCTATGCCCGGCATGATGGATACTATCTTGAACCTGGGACTAAATGATGAAACTGTTGTAGGTCTCCATCGTCTCACAAAGAATGAAAGATTCGTCTATGATGCCTATCGCCGCCTGATCCAGCTTTTCGGTTCCGTAGGCCTAGGGATGAAGGACGATGGTTTTGATATTATATTCAATAACATAAAGAAAGATTATAAAGCAGAAGATGATGCCAGGCTCGATGTGAAAGCACTCAGAGAGACCTGCGCTGAGTTCCTGACCCTGGTTGAGAAAAAGACGGGCAGGCCTTTTCCTCAGGATCCCTACGTGCAATTGGAGATGGCCATTGAGGCGGTCTTTAAATCATGGATGGGAAAACGGG
>CAZENC010000015.1:0-20794 GCA_964513115.1 uncultured Desulfobacteraceae bacterium
TCAAGGCTATCAAAAAAAATGCCCCCTACAAATCGCAGGTCTGGGTGTATTCCCAGAAGGACAACAAGCAGAGGGGTAACAGCTGGACACGCGCCGACGGGACACCCGCGGAATTCAAGTTAATGCCGGGTATCTACAGTATTAAGGTCCAGGATCCCGTCCCCGCACAAAGGCCTATCATAGAGATTAAGGATGTGGAGGTCGTGGCCGATCAGGTCGTGGAACGTGTTGCCACCTTCGGTCAGGGCGGCATTCTGCATGTCAAGGCCGTGAAGAACAATGCACCGGCAAAGACCTACGTCAAGGTATTCCGTCAGGAAGATGACAAGTACATGGGAGATGACTGGACGCGCGAGGACGGAAAACCCGCCGAGTACAAGCTCCTTCCGGGACTCTATAAGATCTATCTCCAGGACCCTAGTGTCAAACAAAGACCGGAGATCTGGATCGAAAACGTGGAGATAAAGGCCGATCAGACCGTGGAAAGGTTTGCAACATTTGTGGCGGGGGGCGTGCTTAAAATCACAGCCACTAAAAGCGGTGCCCCTTATAAGGCATACGTCAAGATCTATCAGCAGGATGACGACAAGTATATGGGAGACGGATGGGCCCGCGCCGATGGCAAGGCGGCTGAATACAAACTGCTTCCCGGTTCCTACTATGCCAAAGTGCAGGATTCCACTGATCGATCCGTGCGGGAGATTCGGGAAATCCAGCTCCAGTCAGGAAAAATACTAACCGTAAATGCCGCATTTCCTGTAGAGAAAAAACCTCCGGCAGTATCACCCACCCAGGAACAATCCACGCCTACAGTGACAAAGCCCTCAAAAAAGGCTCCTGCCGCATCAGAGACTGAAGGCCCTGCGCCTGAGGGAAAAGATACCATTATGGGAGGGGTTGTTCCAATTTATAAGGATGCTACGGTTAAAAATTCCATGAACATGGGAAATGGAACTATCGTTGAAATGGAGGCCAGCGACTCACCGGCAGAGATTGTGAGCTTTTATAAAAAGGCCATGATGGAGAAGGGCTGGAGTGTAATGATGGAAATTGCTCGGGACAAAAAGGCCTCACTTATGCTCAAAAAGGATAACCAGCAACTAATGATTGGTGCTAAGAAACGGGGTGAAAAAACCAGATTCTCATTAACTTTAATAAAAAAATAATTCCAGATTGAAACAAAAACCTATCCGGTACTCAGCTGTTTTCTGAGTACCGGATAGCGCGCATATATAGAACAATAAAATTCCCTGCATTTAGAGAATCCGCTGGCGGCCAGACTGTCCTAGTAGAAGTCTTGCTGTTGAGATCCTCATTTTTGATTAGGGAAACCAAGTACAAACGACCAATTTGTTCTAAAAGATTGCAGCTAAATGATTAAACCGTATGAGCCGTTTAGTTCATCCGGATTTTGGTCATTTTATTCTTTCAAATTTCGTATTTCGTGCTTCGGATTTACATCCTTTACGGGGGGGCGCCACACATCCTTGTGGGATGTTTTAAAAGCTTTTTGCTTTGAACATAGATTCTTTTCAAAGCATATAATATATACGGGTTTTTTTATTTAAAGAGCAATTGGAGGGTGTTTTATGGCCGCAAAACCAAGTTATAAAGAATTGGAACAAAGGATTAAAGAGTTTGAGGAGCGGTCTTTTGAACAAAAACGAGCTGAAGAAAAGGTAAAGCATGAAAAAAGGCGTTTGGAGTCATTGATTAACTACAGCTCATTAGCCATTGTAACCCTTGACGAACAGCATAATGTTACCTCGTGTAACCGGGACTTTGAGAAACTTTTTTCTTATAAAGAATCAGAAATCGTCGGAAAAAATCTTGATGAGGTCATTGCGAAAAAAAAGCACATTAAAGAGGCCATATCATATACGAAAACGACTTTAAAGCGACAGACAATCCACGGATCTGGCAAGCGACACAGAAAAGATGGATCACTCATAGATGTCGAATTTCATGGCGTGCCCGTGGTCATTGACGGAAAAGTTGTCGGAGCTTATGGGATTTATCAGGATATTACCGAGCGAAAGAGGGCCGAGGCTGCGCTTCTAGAAAGCGAGGAACGTTATAGATATCTATTCAACAATATCAGTGACTTCATCTATACCCATGATCTTGAAGGCCGCTTCCTGACTGTCAACCGGGCGGCGTCTCAAACACTGGGATATAAACCCGAGGAACTCATTGGCCGGCCTATCAGCGATTTTATGCTTCCTGAGTACCGGGCAGCCTTCTATGACGAGTATTTGACCGAGATCAAAAATAAAGGGTCGCTCGACGGTATATCAAAATATTTGGCCAAGGATGGTACGCAACATTATATAGATTACCGCAACGTCCTTGTTGAAGGGCGACAACAGGAACCGTTCGTGTACGGTTCAGGTCGAGAAATCACTGAGCGCATCCTGTCCCAGCGAGAAGTACGCAAACTTGAGCAGCAGCTTTACCATTCACAAAAAATGGAGGCTATAGGCACCTTAGCCGGCGGTATTGCCCATGACTTTAACAATTTACTAATGGGGATACTGGGGAATGCTTCTTTGATTCTCTTACAAATCGATTCAAGCCATCCATATTATGAGAAGCTAAAAAATATCCAACAATCCGTTCAAAACGGAGCAGATTTGACAAAACAGCTTTTGGGATTTGCAAGAGGCGGGAAATATGAAGTTAAACCCACTGATCTTAACAAGATAATAAAGGAGGGTTCTGATATGTTCGGGCGGACAAAGAAAGAAGTTGCCATCTATCCCAAATATCAGAAAAACATCTGGACAGTGGAAATAGACCGGGGCCAGATTGATCAGGTCCTGTTGAACCTCTATGTTAATGCCTGGCAGGCCATGCCCGAAGGTGGGAATCTCTATATTCAAACAGAAAATATTATCCTTGATGCAAACTATGTCAAGCCATATAAATTGAAGCCGGGCAGATATGTCAGGATATCCGTTACTGATACAGGAATTGGTATGGATGAGACCACTCAGGAAATGATATTTGACCCATTCTTTACTACCAAGGAAATGGGCAGAGGGATAGGGTTAGGCCTGGCCTCTGTTTATGGTATCATCAGAAATCATGACGGTATCATAAATGTCGATAGTAAGGAGGGTGAGGGTACAACATTCAATATATTTCTGCCCGCAACTGAAGAGAAAACAAATCAGGAAGAGCCTTTGCCTGAAGAACTGTTAAAGGGGGCAGAAACACTTCTTGTTGTGGATGACGAGGAAATGATTATCGATACATGCAAGCAGTTATTGGAGGGAATGGGACATAAAGTCCTAATTGCAAAGAGTGGAAAAGACGCATTAGAAATCTATGAAAAAAATAAGCATGAGATCGACATGGTCATTCTTGATATGATTATGCCCGACATGGGAGGCGGAGAAACTTATGATAAGCTAAAGGAAATCAACCCCAAAGTAAAGGTCCTTCTTGCAAGCGGTTACAGTATAGACGGACAGGCTTCAGAGATATTGGCTCGGGGTTGTAATGGATTTATTCAGAAACCATTCCACATGGAAAACCTTTCTCGCAAAATCAAAGAAATATTGGAGAAGACATAGCCTTTAGTTGAAAAGCTAGGCCTATCAATGCAACAATTAAAAAAATGTCGTGGCAAAAAAGTTTTGCGAGTCGATCTTATACAAACGGATGCAGTCAGCTAATTGCCAGTAAAGGAAGATTTTTTACAAACAGCGAAGCCGGCAGGTATATTTAGAAATGATTATTTTTTGTGAAGAATGCGGAGCAAAAAACAACCTGGAGTCTGGGACATTAACGACAATAATAAAAAAGGCGGGCAGTCTGAAGTGCCAAAATTGCGGCGATACACTCATCATAAGCCCAGTCCAGGATTTCCAATCCCGGCTCGAGCTGAAATATAAGGATCAGGTCATAGAAGCAAACAAGAGGCGTTCCATAGTTACCATGGGAAGGGATCCAGAGAACGACATCGTGATTAAAAACAGACTTGTTTCTCGCTTTCATGCTGTAATACTCTGCCGTAAAGATAAATTCGTGCTGATTGACGAGAGTAAAAACGGCACCTTTATCCGTATCCGGGGAAAAAATGATACTGCCGTAAATCGAGATATGGAATTCCGATTATCTGGGCAAGGTATTATCAGCCCCGGCCAAAAAGTAGTTCCCAATTCACAGGATACAATTCAATTCACCCTCCTTAAAGGCATTTAAGGGCGGCTCCCTTTTCATAAAATTTTGCCTTGACCGCCACCCCTACAGGTTGTAAATTCGGCCCAATATCAGATTCAACGGTCCGACAAAAAGTCCATCACTCCCGCACTGAGGGAAATTGAGGGCTAAACTCCCGAGTCGTTAAAGCAGGAGGTATCCATGTCAGATAACAGGTTCTATCGACTGGGCTGTGACATCGGCGGCACCTTTACCGACTTTGTCCTGCTCAATGATGAGACAGGAGAAATGCAGATTAATAAATGCCTGACCACACCCAGCGATCCTTCGGATGCCGTAGAACAGGGAATAAGGGAATTGGAGGAAAAAACTCCTGACATTGTTGGAAAACTGGACGAAGTGATCCACGGCACAACACTGGTCATTAATTCGATTATTGAGCGAAAAGGGGCGAAAACCGCGCTTATCACCACAAGAGGTTTCAGGGATGTTCTGGAACTCGGCAGGGAGATCCGCTACGCGCCATATGACATTTTTTCTGAATTCCCGAAACCACTGGTATCCAGACGCTTTCGCCTGGAGGTCAATGAGAGAATTCGGAGCGATGGAACGGTACTTAAGGCCCTCGACCCCGGAGAAGCAAGGAAGGTTGTCACTCAATTGCTTGAAATGGGTGTAGAATCAATTTCCGTGTGTCTCCTTAACTCTTTTGAAAACCCTACCCATGAACTTATGATCAAGGAAATCATTCAGGAACTGGCGCCGGATATTTCTGTTTCAATTTCCTACGATGTCCTGCCACAGATAAGGGAATACGAACGAACAAGCACAACGGTAACCAATGCCTATGTCAAACCCCTGACTGGAAGATACCTTAAAAAACTTTCCAATAGACTGGAGGACATGGGATTTGATGGAAAACTCTTCATCATGCTTTCAAGCGGCGGCATCACATCGGTAGAAACGGCAGCGGAGTTTCCGGTCAGGATCATAGAGTCCGGGCCGACAGCCGCCGTTATCTCGGGCCAGTATTACGGCAAACTCTTTGATATCCCGGAGATGTTCTGTTTCGATATGGGTGGTACTACAGCAAAGTCATGTTTGATCCAGGGCGGCGTGGCAGGTGTAGTTCCCACGTTCGAGGTAGGTCGCGTTCAGAGGTTCATGAAAGGCAGCGGTCTTACAATCCAGGTGCCCGTAGTTGACCTAATGGAGATCGGGGCTGGAGGAGGCAGCATAGCCAAGGTCAGTAAAATGGGAACCCTTCAGGTTGGACCAGAAAGCTCGGGCGCCGATCCCGGTCCTATATGCTACGCCAGAGGCGGTACAAGACCCGGTGTCACGGATGCCGATCTTCTACTGGGCTATCTGGACGAAAATTATTTTTTGGGTGGAGAAATGAAGTTAGACAAAGAGGCTGCAAGGCGTGGGGTTGAGGAACAAATTGCCGGACCGCTTGAGGTGACCTTCATACAGGCTATATGGGGTATCCATGATCTTATTAATGAAACCATGGCCGCAGCAGCCAAGACGCATATTGCTGAGAAGGGTGGAAATCCAAAAGTCGTTACAGTAGCCGCCTTTGGTGGTGCAGGCCCGGTTCATGCCTATGGCCTGGCAAAAAAATTAGGCTCACCCAGGTTGCTTGTCCCGCCTAATGCCGGCGTGGGTTCCGCCTTGGGTTTTTTTACTGCTCCAAGAGCGTTTGATCTCGTCAGGAGTCATAAGGTCTCTCTTAATGATGCTGCTTTTGATGAAATAGAACGGATTTTTAAGGACATGGAAGTCGAAGGCGCAAGAACTCTTCAAAAATCCGGCAAGACAGAAAATATCACGTTTAAACGATCAATAGACGCACGTTTTGTGGGGCAGGGATCCGAGACAAATGTTCCAGTTGCCTCAAGCGATTTCACCGAAGTAAAAAAGGAAGATGTTCGACGTCAATTTGATGAGATATATGAAAAGCTGTACGGCAGGACCTATCCCGAATCACCGGTTGAATTTATAAATTTTAAGGTAAGGGCCAGCTTGCCTGAGCGGCTGCTGAAACTGCCCAGAATGGTCAAAAAAGCAGGCTCCGTTGAAGATGCCGTAAAGGGCATGCGCCAGGCATATTCCGGGATTGCCGGGGACTTTATCCCATACACGGTTTACGACCGCTACAAACTTTTCCCGGACACGAAATTTAATGGCCCTGCCATCGTTGAAGAGAGGGAATCAACCGTAATTGTTGGTGAAGGCGCCTCTGTTTCCGTGGATGACTTTGGTTTTTTGTGGATTGATCTGCCGCGGGCTTAAGACGGCAGGCAATAACATTTTTCGACAGGATTAGAGATATATACGATTTTTTAATTTTTCAGTCTACCCTGTCTTAATAACGGAGGAAAAAATGGGGCAAAGATTTGATCCCGTGACCTTGGAGATACTCTGGAGAAGACTAATTTCCATTGTGGATGAGGCCGACACCACTGTTGCGCGTACGGCCTTTTCAAGCCTTTTAAGGGATGCCCACGACTACACATGCATGTTTACGGATCGCAAAGGCAGAGAACTGGCCCAGGGATCCTTTGCAACCCCCGGCCAGTCAGGAGCTATGGCCCTGGGGATCAAGAATCTCGTTAACAACCTCCCGCCCGATAGTTATGGGCCCGGAGATGTTTTTATAACCAACGATCCCTGGGCCCTGGCCGGACACCTTAATGATGTGTGTGTGATGAGTCCGATTTTCCACAAAGATTCGTTAGTAGGTTTCACGGCATGTGTGTTTCATCATTCGGACATTGGCGGGCGTGTTTCATCGGACAACCATGATGTATATGAAGACGGCCTGTTTATACCATTTGTAAAACTCTATGATGGTGACGTGCTTAACGAAGCTGTTATCGAAATGATCAGATGGAACGTACGTACTCCGGATGAAGTAATCGGGGACATACGTTCCCAGATAGCAGCGAATCATGTTTGTGCGCAAAAAGTGTGTCAGATGCTGGAAGAGTACAAAATGGACAGCCTGGATGATCTTGCGGATGAGATTATCGGGCGCACGGAAATGAGCATGAGGTCCGCCATTGAAGAATTGCCTGATGGTGTTTACAGTGCGGAGGGCATTGTTGAACAGATGGAGGGCAAGGACGCTGTGGTAATAAAAGCTGCGGTCGAGATAAAAGGGAACAGCATCATGGTCGACCTTGACGGATCATCTCCACAGGTAGACTGGGGTGGCAATGTTGTATTCAATTTTACCTATGCCTATGTATTTATGGCAATGAAGAGCATGTTTGACCCGGACATACCCAATAATGACGGTTGTGCAGTGCCAATATCCATGAAGGCCCCCGAGGGAAGTGTTGTTAACTGTAAATTCCCTGCCGCCGTTGCCGCCAGAATGCAGATCGGGCATTTTCTAACAGAAATTATTTACAGAGCCATGGCTGAGGCATTGCCGGACAGGGTCATCGCGGCATCGGGGGGGACGCCGGCAACCATGAATGTCTTTTACGGAAAAAGGCACGATACAAGTCCATGGCACTCGGTAATCATCAGGGGAGGAGGCATGGGCGCCAGCTCCGTCAATGACGGGTATTATGATTATATATTTCCCGCTAACGGGGCCAATACGCCGGTTGAGATATTCGAGAGTGATACCCCACTTATAGTTGAGAAAAGGGAACTCCTAACCGATTCGGGCGGCCCCGGGAAGATGAAGGGGGGACTGGGCAGAAGGGTGGTCTTCCGGATTCCCGATGATGAATACGCGCCATTGCCCCCTGTGAGCTTAGGAATACAGTCCGGCAGATATCGCTATCCACCGGAAGGTCTGTTCGGTGGCAAAGAAGGGGCAAAGGCGCAGTTCCTTGTCAATGGAAAATCTGGTAATCCATATGGACTTACCCATTTGAAACCCGGTGATGTGGTTATTATGGACGCTGCGGGCGGCGGTGGTTATGGAAACCCGTTGGAGCGCGACCTGGAATTAATCGAAAACGACGTGGTTGACGAATATGTAAGCATGCAAAGTGCAAAAAACGACTATGGTGTTGTGATTAATCCGGACACCATGAATGTTGATGTTGATGCCAGCGAGAAATTACGCGCCTCTTTAAAAAAGGCGTAGCAGCATTTTGCCGGACTCTTTTTCCTTTACGTCTGAATCGTGTTAACCGGGGTAGTTCAAGCTACCCCTTTTTAATCAGCGACCGCCAGTAGAACCGGTGGAATGATGAAAATTCGAAGCGTTAAATTCGAAACAATACCAAATGACAGAAACTCAAATTACCAAAACACTCTTTTCATAGGCTTTATCCCCGATAAACTTCTCTTAATTTTTAAAAACCCCTATGGCCGCCCCTTTTCCCGGTCTGCGTTGATTGTTGACTATGACACCTAAATTATTGCAAAATATTTTGTCATATTCCATAAAACAAAAGGCTCTTCAGCAAGAATGAAACGATCAATTTATCTTGATAACGCCGCCACATCTTTTCCCAAACCCCCCGAAGTCATTGATGCAATGGTGTACTTTATGAAGGAAGTGGGGGCCAACCCCGGCAGGTCAGGCCATTATAAATCCGTCGAGGCGGGCACTATTGTGGAAAACGCAAGAAAGGGGCTTGCAACACTCTTCGGCATTTCCGATCCCAAACGTATTGTCTTTGCGATGAACGTTACCGAGGCACTTAACACAGTCCTGTATGGTTTTCTCAAGCAAGGGGATCACGTTATCACCACATCCATGGAACACAATTCCGTTCTGCGGCCCCTCCGGCATCTCGAAAAAAAGGCCTTCATCAGTCTTTCCATTGCACCTTGCGATGGCAAGGGTTTCCTGGATATTGACAAATTGGTCTCTCAAATCAAGATAAACACCGCTTTAATAATCATCAACCATGCCTCCAATGTCTGCGGAACCATCCAGGATATACGGACCGTCAAAAAAGCAGTTGACGATATACCGCTCCTCATTGACACCGCGCAGACCGGCGGATGTTTTCCCATAGATGTTAAAGCCGATGGGATCGATTTTTTGGCATTTACTGGGCACAAGGGACTTCTGGGACCTCAGGGGACAGGCGGCCTGTATATTCGCGAGGGACTAAACGTACAACCACTAATAAGAGGCGGTACCGGCAGCATTTCAGAAAAGGAATACCAGCCGGACTTCTTACCGGATGCACTTGAAAGCGGGACCCGGAATAACGTCGGAATCGCCGGGCTCGGGGCGGGTGTTGATTTTATACTGAAGCAAGGGGTTGAAAAAATCAGAGAACATGAAAAGACACTGACTGCTGCCTTGCTCTCACAGATCCGCAATGTGACCGGTGTGACCATCTATGGCCCTCTTGATGCGGAAAAGCAGACTGCCACCTTATCCATCACATTTGACAGTATATTGCCACCCGGCACACGCTACGACTATGGTGGGTGCGGGGCTGTTAACCTGGAGTTAATGGAAGAAAATGTCTACCCTGCCGAAGCCGGCAATATCCTAGATACCGAATATGATATTCTGGTCAGGCCCGGCCTGCATTGTGCCCCAATAGCGCACAAGACACTCAAGACCTTTCCTGAAGGAACGATCCGGATCAGTATGGGATACTTCAACACACTCGAAGAAATGGAAATAACTGCAAGAGCAATAAGGAAAATAGCTGAAAGGGCACACAGTTGAAAGTGTACCTTCTATCCCACCTCTAATGTAAACCATTCATTTTCGATTCACTACATAAATCCCGATACTGACCAGAATCAGCGCCAGAATTACGCGGAATGTCAGTGGTTCATTAAGAAAAACAACTCCGGCCAAAGTGGCAAATACAGGAGTCAGAAAGGTAAATGCGGAAAGCCGGCTGACCGGATAGGAGTGGACTAAAAAAAACCAGAGCAGATAACTGATAAATGCGACAATTATCGCTTGATATGCAATAGAAAGGAGAATCAGCCCATTGATATACCGGATGGGCTCCTCATGAAATAAGGCGCTGAGAATGAAAAGAATCGGTATGGAGAAAATCGTCTGATAAAAAAGGGTGTGGTGATGGGACACCTTGCCCACTAATCGTCTTTTGATATAGATGGTAGTTGCTGCCCACAAGATCGCAGCTACAAGTGCCAACAAATCACCCAGCAATTGCTTTGGGTCAGGCATGCCTAAATGTATACTCAAAAGGATGACAACCCCGGCGAAAGCCAGGATCAAACCGATCACTTTGTTCAGAGAAAGCCGATCACCCTTGAGGAAAAAGTGAGCGCCTAAGGTATGGAAAAAAGGGGTGACATAGAGGAGAATCCATGAAAAAGAGACCGTGGTATAAAGAAGAGAGGAATAAAGAATCGCAAATTCAGCACCAAAGAGAACCCCAACTACCAGGCCATCCAAAACCTTCCCGGGAAATAAGTTCATCTTCTGCTGCTTCATCCAAATTATCAGACAAACTGCGGCTATAACGGACCGCAACCCGGCTGTGAAAATAGGGTCGATTCCCAAGTTACTGATCTTTATGGTTACAGCATTTACGCCCCACAATATACACACCCCCGTTAGAAGGCTCACGGCCTTTAAATCCAGGGTCTCCTTTTCAAGCAGTCTATTCATAACACTCCCTTTGTGGTGGATGGAGTCAGTCCTCTACCCTCTTCCTCAGCACCCTATTTTTACTAGTTTTTCCAATAACCTTCCCTGCCTTTCACCTCACCTGTCATTGAATAGTCATAATTTTCTCGCAGACAACTCTGAAAAACTCCTTCGACCACAGTTCAAGCGATGACGGGTCTTTCAACAAATTCTCAACATCTTTTTTGGCATTATTGAAGTCTGTGGATCTAATCCTTTCCTGAAGCCTTTTTTTCAATATTTCTTCTGTTAAGGATTCATTTACCTCAAGATGACCGGTCTGTTTCATTCTGTTCTCCAGATGTTTCAGACCAACAGGTAGATCCCCTCCCACATACCATACAAGATCATACCAGTCGCGTCCCTTTACCCTTTTTCCCCAGGTCCTGCACAATATTGCATGCATTTTTCCAGCAAAAAGATGGGGCAAAGTATAGGTATTGACAGAAAAAGGTACAGGCTGAAAAAGGTATCTGGCCTCAGTATGAAAAGCACCTGGCGGCTCTGTATCTACCTCCAGCTTTACCTTCATTACCTTTCCCGAATTTATCTTTTTCCTCACAGATTCCGGGATATCGATAATAATCATATTCTTCAGTGTTCCTACCTTGATAAAGGCAGAATCAATATTTGTTTCAAGTTTTTTATCTTTTATTTCAACTACTACAGAAAAACCAAAGCTCTTCAATTCATCTTCAACTGCCCTGCAGTAATCTATAAGCAAAAAACTCTCATCATTTTTCAGAAGTGAAAAATCCAGATCTTCAGAAAATCGATCAAGCCCATATAAAATCCTTAACGCAGAACCGCCATAAAAAGCAGCTTTCTCAAAAAATTTAGAACGCCAGAGCCCAAGCAATGCGATCTCCTGAATAATTTCCTTCAGTGCATTTTCATAGTCATTTACGCTGCTGCAATTATATCGATCAAGCATTCCCTTTACGGCATCATTCATTTCATGCTCTCCAAAAGATTGTAGAAGAGATTTACATTATGCCCATAAAGTCCGGCCAGTTTTTTGACTTTCCTCAAATTAAAGCCTGTAAGCTCTTCGGTATCCATTCTTAAGTCTTCAAGAAGATGCTTTTCCATTCGCGCTTTATCAGTTATCTTATCCGAAAAATAGAGCATATCTGAAAGCGCCTTTTCCTTTGTGGCAATTAAAATTGAATGATGTTTATCCACCTCATAAAGGGTTACGCCATAAGAGTAGATTGAGGGATTTATGTATCTGTAGGAAAAAATGCCGACCGGTGTATTGAAAAGCTTTTTTCTCTTATTTGTTACACTGGTAACTGTCTCTACACGTTCAGGGATCAAACCATAAAAAGAAAGAGCATACTCAAGAGAGATATAAGAAGGGCCATATATCAGATTCGCCAGAGTCCCCTTTGAGTAGGGCTCCCGTGCCAGTTCAGGGCCAAACACGTAAAGCCCCTTCTTTACCCGGATGATTTCACCCTTTTTCAGAAGATCATTTATCTTGACACGTGGATTCTTATATTCAGAGAGCGCATGTTTGATAAAATTGTAATCAAATTCTTCAGTTAAAGCCAAATTTCTTAAGACCAAGACCACATATATCACCTCCAGTATGTTAGCATATTACTAACTTACTGGTTGTTTGTCAAGGCATAACTTTATCGGGAAAGCGCATTCGTACTTCTTTGATTATGACCATGTCAGATCCTGTTATTACCAGTACAGTGCATTCCAGCATACCCGTATCCGCCAGATATTTAACTCCCCTGCCCCAGTTTGTTATAATGGACCGGTCAGCTGTCAGCATTCAGCACTCAGCTTAATGATTTGTTTCTTTATGGTTTTTGCTGATGACTAAATTTATTCAATGCCTATTATTCATAATTACAAAAAATGTCCATTGAAAAATAATCTCGCTTCTTTCAAAAAGAGAAAAAGGCGAGCAGGTTACATCAATAACCCCCTTTTCGGTCTAACCCCTTTCGGAGAAGCGGATTGAGTTTTAATAGCGAAAGTGAATCTTGGTGACGGCCTTTTGTTTTCCAATTCTTAAAAAGTGCTTTTGAAAGGGGACGTTCCCCCATCCCCGTCCCCTTGTCCCGAATATACTGCAAACCGCTTCTGATATTCTCTTGGTCGAAGACCCGTCAGCCTGACAAATACTTTTCTGAAAAATGAAATATCCTCATATCCGACCAGATACGTGATTTCACTAAAGGTCCGAATGCCTTCCTCCAGCAATTGTTTTGCGTTTTCCACCCGTAATTGTTGCAGATACCCCAAAGGTGTGATACCCGTGGCCTGTTTGAACCGGCGTTCCAATGAACGGCGGCTCATCCGGTATTTCCCGGCCAGCCCGTCGTAATCAATGGACTGCGTGTGATTCGTCTCTATCCATTCCTGAGCCTTAATGACAACAGGGTCGCCATGGTCCTTGGAAAAAAGAAAACAGGCATAGGGTGTCTGCGTTCTTCTCCCCAAATCCAGGATCATGGTCTTGGCAGACTGTACGGCGTTTTGCCGCCCGCAAAATTTTTCCACAAGGTAAAGGGATAAATCCATGCCGGCATTCACACCCGCCGAGCAATAGAGGCGCCCCTGGTCGATGAACATTTTGTCCTGTCTCAAGTTCACCCGGGGATATCTCCGGTGGAACATCTCGGCAAACCCCCAGTGAAGGGTTGCTAATTTTCCATCCAGCAAACCCGTTTCCGCCAGTAAAAAAACTCCTGTGCAGATACTGGCCACATGCGCACCCCGGTTGTACTGGCGGCGGAGCCAGGGAACCAGGTGAGGGCCTGCCTGGAGAATCTTTTCGATGTATGTGGCCGATGCAATGACAATCAGATCTGTTTTATGGATTGCCTCGACACTGCAATGTGGCTGGATAAGGATATTATTCGTGCATCTGATGGGTTGTCCATCTGCCGAGGCAATGGTGACATCAAAAAAAGGGGTTTGCGGGGAATGACTCACACGGTTCCAGAGTCGACCCGCCTGGTTCAGGATATCCATGGGGCCGAAAATTGTGCTTGCCATAGAGTTATAGCACCCGAGAATGGTTACTTTTTTCATTGATTCACCCGTTTGGATCGTTTTCGTTTGATCTCATCCAAAAAAAATGGAAGAATGCCGGTATCACCCCTTAAAATGTCGTTTATGCCACTTCTATTTGCGGAAAGCAACCACTATAATCAAATTTATTTTTGACGAAAGGAGACAGTCTATGACCTATGAACAAATCAAGGCGTCCTTAGCCCCCTGCGGCCTGAGCTGTGAAAAATGCTTTGCCCATGTGGATGGAGATATCCGCAGGTACAGTCTGGAACTCAAAGATAAACTAGGGAATTTCGAAACCTATTCCAAAAGGTATGAAACTCTGCTGGGTGATCCTATTTTTAAAAAATATCCCGATTTCAATGAAATGCTGGATTACTTTGCTTCGGAAAACTGCAAGGGATGCCGTAACGAGCAGTGTAAGCTGTTTAAAAACTGTGGGGTACGCGCCTGTCACCAGGAAAAACAGATTGATTTCTGCTACCAGTGTGACGAGTTCCCCTGTAACAGGACCAACTTTGAGGAACAGCTGTATAAAGCCTGGGTGCGGATCAATGAAATAATAAAAACTAAAGGCATAGAGAAGTATTATGAATTAACCTTAAAACGACCTAGATATCTTTGAAAAAACCGTGAAAAGGTCAAAAATGTGAATTTTGGGCACTCTTTCCTTTCCGAATTTCTGAATTATTAGGGGTTCCTAAATCAAATACGAATTTTTATCCCACCATACTTGGCGGAGTCATTTTGGGAATTGGTATCGCCCTGTTTATCGAAAGATATGGTTTTAAAAGCAAAATAAGAGGTCCGGGTTTAGGTGGAGCAATCGCGATTAATATTTGTGGTGCTCTGGCGTTACTAATTTGGCTTTTAATAAATCCGTTTGATCTTCCTTTAAAAGGATATATTATCTTATGGATAATCCCATTAGGTGTTTTGGTAGCAGATATTGAAAAGTTTCCTGATGATTTTATGTTCAAGTTGATCAATGATGGATTCAACAACTTGAAATCGCAAATTGCGACATCAAGTTCCGGCTGGGGCGGACGGGGGAAACCGCCATTGATTTTTACAGAACAAGGTGCCTTACACGCGGCAAATGTCCTGAATTCGGAACAGGCGAATAAAATGAGCGTCTTTATTGCAAGGGCTTTAGTTCGGCTTCGTGAAGAGGCGGACAAGCGCACTGGGCGTTTCACAGAGATATGATCCTTCGACTACGCTCAGGACTCTGTGGTCGGGGGTAATGAATCTGCCCGAGGCGAACGAATGTTCACCCACAGCTCTTTAATAATAAAATTGCATTGCAATTTTATAAAACGGCCTCGCCGCACCATTAACAGGATTCACACACAGGGGCCTTGCACCACATAAGCCCTTCGGCTTTAAGACCTGTCGACGAGCTCAGGTCGAGTCGCTCAGGGCCGAAAGATTCACGCCCCTCAAGCTGAGCGAGTGAATTGAAGAAAAAGGAGGCAAATGTGAAATGAACGAGGCCCAAAAAAAGGTTGAAGATCAGAAATTAAAAATCGTCACACAGATTGCAGACTTATCGAGGCTGCTGGGGATGATTCCGTCTGATGATACTATTGAAGTTCATGAACCTACAACTCATAATTCAATGGCGTTGTCGAAATGGTTCAGTGTTACTAGAAACTCATTTCTTAGATTATCTGTCTTGATAAGCAAGGCATTAGATATTCAGTTGCAATAGGCCAAGCGAATTATGTAATTTGCTAAAGGTAACTCACGAGGCTGCTGCATAACTTTTAGGTGCACCGGACACTCGAGACCTCGAGCCGGAGACCAATTCGATTGGGCATCTGAAAAATTAAATTATCATTTTAAGCCTTGATTTTTTCGATAAATGTAATTACAATGTAATTACCTGATAATCAAGGAGGGTATAAATAATGAGAGCACGTGTCGTAAAAATAGGTAATTCTCAGGGAATCCGTATTCCAAAAACGCTGCTTGAACAAACGGGAATTATTAATGACGTTGAGCTTGATATAGACAAAGATAAAATCGTTATTCGTCCTATCTCAAATCCGAGGCAAGGCTGGGAAAATACTTTCAAGGCAATGTCTGATAATCTTGATGACACTTTGATAAATGGAGACGATAACATTTCACATTCTTGGGATGAAGAAGAATGGCAATGGTAATCAACCGATTCGATGTGTATTTGATAAATCTCGACCCTACCCTTGGTTCTGAAATCCAAAAAACCAGACCTTGTTTGATCATTTCACCTGACGAAATGAATCGACATATTCGCACAGTCATAGTTGCCCCAATGACTACGGCTGGAAAAGACTACCCCACTCGAGTAAAATGCAAATTTAAAAAGAAAAAAGGTCAAATCGTTTTAGATCAAATACGAACAATAGATAAAACACGCTTGATAAAAAAGCTCGGTAAGATCGATCCAGAAACTCAGATAGAAGTTATTTCCGTTTTACAAAAATTATTTGCATTTTAAACCTGCCCAATCGGGTAGCCGGGGATTTTAGTCCCCAGCCCCCATGGCATCCGCCGTCGCTAAAGCTTCCGCCGTCGCCAAGGCTATGACGGGACAAGATGGCGGGACAGGTCCGGCTTCGCATCAATGCTATAAAAGGGGTCGTCCATTACGTTTTATAAGCTGACTAAGGAAGGAAGGTAGGTAGCAATCTGTGGAAAAAAAATGAGTGCTATAGTAAAAAGAATCAGTGCCGCAAGAAAAGGCAAAATCCCTTTAAAAATCACTTCAATAGGGATATCCGGAGCAATTCCCTTGATCACAAAGACATTAACACCTACCGGGGGGGTAATTACACCCATCTCCGCCACGAGAACAATAATGACCCCGAACCAGATAGGATCAAATCCGAGGCTCATGACCACAGGGAAAAAAATCGGAATAGTCACCACTATGAGGGCCATGGAATCCATAAAAAACCCACCGATAAAGTAGATAAAGATAATCACTGCCATTATGCCCGTCTTTGATATTGGGAGACTACTTACCCAGTCAGCCAGCACAAAGGGAATGGTTGTCACAGCCATAAAATGACCGAAGATGGTTGCGCCTGTGATGATCATCAGTACCATGCAGGAGGTGCGTAATCCGTCTTTACCGTATTCAAAAAATGCCTTCCAGCTTAGCTGCCTTCGAACCAGGCCGATCAACAGTACCCCCCCCGATCCAATGGCCCCGGCCTGAGTCGGGCTGAACCACCCCAAGAACAATCCCCCAATAGTCAGGAGAAAAAGAGCGAACGCTTCTATCATTCCCCCAAAGGCCTTTACCTTTGCCTTCCAGCTTGTAGGAGCTCCCGGGGGTGCAAGTTCGGGATTTCGGTGACACAGAATAGCCACAACTAAGACAAATAGAAGACTCATAATAAGGCCCGGCAGCACACCGGCAATGAAGAGTTTGCCTATGGATTCTTCAGTCAATATTCCATAGACGATCAAGATGGTACTGGGTGGTATAAGAATACCCAATGTGCCGGCCGCTGCAACTGTTCCTGTGGCTAACATTTGATCGTAGCCATACTTTTCCATCTCAGGCAATGCAATTTTACCCATTGTTGCTGCTGTGGCTGCAGTGGATCCACTTATAGCGGCAAAACCCGAGCAGGCGAGGACAGTCGCTATGGTTAACCCACCGCGAAATTGACCAACCAATGTATAAGTTGCCTTGTATAATCTATGACTGATACCCGAAGCAAAGGCAAATGAACCCATGAGAATAAACATGGGGATAACAGAAAGCGGATAGGAAGAAAAACCCTCAAAAATGTCCTGTGCCAGCAGCCCCAGGGCAGGATTTGGGCCGCCTATATAGGCAAAACCAACAAGGCCTACAAGAGCCATGGCAAAGGCCACGGGCATTCTCACAAGAAAAAGTAGAAGAAGAAGCAGGATGCCGACAATACCGGCTGTTATAGGTGTCATTTTTTTACGATTCTCATTATTGAAGTTATAAAACCGTGCAAATAGAATAAACAGACCGGGATGCACGCAATGCCCGCGGCATATGCAAAGGGATACATTGGAATGCGCAAAGTTGGACTCACTTCATTCCCACTATACAGGGAGCCTGCATGTTCAAACAGGCGCCAACAAATCATGATAAAAAGAAACAGGCCGAGAAATTGAATAACGCAATTGATAATGTGCTGCAACGGTTTGGGAAGGAGGGGCACAAAAAATTCCACCTCAACGTGTCTGCCTAAGATAAGACTGGCCGCAATAGCAAAGGAGATTGCCATGAGTTGGGAAATCATTATGATATCGATGGAGCCGGGAACAGGCAGAAGAAAAACCTTTGCGCCTATCACATCAATACAGGTAATGAACATCATAAGGAGAATTCCGGCAAGTCCGATCCACTCCACCAAAAAACTTAATCTGTCATTAACATGCTTTAATCTTTCCAGGATGGACATAGGCTTGTGACTCTTTAGGAAAAAGACATCGCTTTTCTGATCTTTATCGAACAGTTAAATTGTGCCTTAGAAAATATCTACGATTAAAATTTGATCTATTCGAGCCTGAGAAACAATGTTTCTTCTATATCAACACGTTTACGCAGGTATTATGTAAATGTACACAAGGGTGCAAAACGTGAGTAATAATCAATTACACGCTTACCTGCCTAAGGAATTCACATCACGGTGTCTGTTTTCCTATGCGTTCATTCCCCATTTTCCGGCAGGTAAGCCTATAATAGAATTTCCATACGCTAGCGAAGAAACTCCTCCGGACCTGTAGCAGCCTTTATACGATACCCAATCTGCTTCTTAGTCCAATAGACAATGCGGTCATGCAGAAATTTAATCCAGCCCCTGACTTCTCCCTCCGAATAACCTTTAGAAGTCATATCCTTGATATAGCCTTCAATGACCGTGTTGGTCACACTTACCCATCGGGCCAGCTCCTCTGGAGGCAGTTCAATAATTTCGACTCCTTTTTCCTTGGCAAAATCTTTGCCGTCAAAGTCAATTTCATTCCACATCAGGGCCATTCTCTCCTTGTATTCTCCGCAAAGTATATCAAAGGTTTCCTTGAGATCCGGAGTCAGCTTCTCGTAGCTTTTCTTGTTCATAATCACGTAAAAGGTATACAGGTTTCCCACCTGCCAGGTTGCAGTCGTGTATTTTGCCACCTCGGCGAAACGGAAGGTTCTCAATGTTTCAAATGGTATGTTCACTCCATCGATGACACCCTTGGCCAGACCATCATAGACCTCCATAATAGGCATAGGAACAGGTGATGCGCCCAGTGCTTTGACCGTATCCCCCACTCGGCCCGGCGCCCTGATAGTCATTCCCTTAAGATCTTCCAGCTTGCGAACAGGTTTTGCAGTGATCATCACGTTGGGGGGGCTGCTATGCATCCAGAGCACTTTGACTTTGTCCCATTCCTTTGGTTTGAATTTGTTATAGAAGTCATTGACCACATGGTTGGCCACCCACGCGCTGGGATAACCAAGCGGCATATCGCAAACCTCGGTCACTGGAAAACGGCCGGGTGTGTATTCAACATGAGCAAATCCCATATCCGCAACACCTAATTCGATGCCCCGATACATTCCCGGTGGTTTGAGCAGGGAACCGCCCCCTAAGTAACTCGTCTTGATGCGGCCTCCCGTACGTTCCTCAAGTTCCTTAACGAACTTTTCGCAAATCTTCGACTGCTTGGCTGGAGAAGGAAAAATGTGAGCAAATTTAAAATTAATCACGTCAGCGGCATTGCATTGCTGCGGGACAACAGAAAAAATAAACATAATACACAATAACCCTGCAAGTAGAAAAAATAGTTTATTTTTCATTGATAATTCCCCCTTTTCTAAAAGTTAACGTTTACAGCACTGCATGTAACCACATCGATAAAAGTGCTGCATTTGCCGGCAAAGTCATTGATAGAGACCATGACAGATTTTAATTTGTAAGGAAGTTCCTATTGGCATAGAAGAGCGCTTCCGAAATAACATTGCAATAATGTCATTTCGAGCAGAGCGAGTAATCTTTATTAAAACAACATGTTCAAAGATCTTTCCCTTCGGTCGAGATGACAGCTTAATTAAGAAACACAACAATAGTGTGCCTAATTTGAAAAATCTTTAAAAGAGGACTTACATCCCGTATAACATAACGTAATAAAAAACAAAATTAATTTCAAAGGGAAAATGATCAATATCGTGAATTTTGGGGACGAAATATAAAGCTGGGCACAATCGAGATGCTATTTAATTTTTTTTAAAGTTCAGATGCCGGCATCCCTTTTTTTCTGGTCGTCAAGTACTTCTTCAACTTGCGATACGGTCATGAATCCCATATCAACCAATATCTCACCAATTAGTCTGCGTTTTCCCCTCTCCAAATCATCGCTCAACTGTGTGTTCACAGCCTTGCCAAGCTGCCTTGACGTGATAAATCCCTTTTCCAGTGCGATAATTCCAACCCGGATCTGGTTTTGAACTGCAGGCATATTGGCTTCCGCTTTCTTGTTTTGGGGTCTTATAACACACACGAAAAGTTAAGGGGGCTCTTGACTAATATGCATATCACCAAGCCTCATTCTTTACCTTTGTATAATTCACCATAGAGCTTCTTTGCACATTCCGGACAAACCCCATGAGTGAATTTAGTTTCGGAATGATCTGAAATGTATTTTTCTATTTGTACCCATGAGCCTTTTTTATCACGGATCTTCCTGCAATTGGCACAAATAGGCAAAAAAGTCCCCAGAGTATTTATTAAAGTCTTTTCAATATCTCGTATGCGCCGACTCAGCATCTGGAGCAACTCAATAGCAATGTAAGGATATTTATTAATCTCTTCGCGCAGGTTCCAATGATCTAACGATAAGATCTGAGTGTCCTCTTTAGCAACAACACTGGCTGATCGAACCAAATCATCAATCAGGGCCATCTCTCCAAAATAACTGAGGGGTCCAAAGGTCCCAAGAGATGTTTCCTTTTTA
>CAZENC010000016.1:0-20446 GCA_964513115.1 uncultured Desulfobacteraceae bacterium
AGTATTTCTCGCCATTCCGGCAAGGGAGGAAATAGGATAGGTTCTGTGCCTGATTTCCCGGCGATAAGCGGGATTTCGTTTAAAGAGGAAAGGTCCAGGCAGACATGACCCTGTGAAGTGGCGCGGCTAACAAGGGCAGAGGCAAGAAAAAGCCCTGGCGACTCCTGTCCCGAAAGCCTTGTCATCAGCCCGGCAAAATAGACATCGAGTTCCGAAAAATAGCCATGTTTAATCAAGGGTTGTATGTTTTTTTCATTCAGCATTTTAAAAAAATATCCTGCATAATAAGGGCCATGGTGGTCTCTTTTCAAAAGACGCATCAGAACTTCTTCTGAGATAGTCGAACGCCCCCAATCCCGCAAATATAAGGCTACCGCACAGGCAGTAAAGGCCAACGCCACGACAAAGAGGCCCTTCAGGGGCTGTCCAAGGCTGAAATTCCAGGCCTCATTAACATTCTATAAAATGTCATATTATGCGGCTTTTGAAAACACACCCCATGTCCCTGTTTTACAAGCCTCAAGGCGAAGGAATGGGACTCTTCGAAAGGACGCATCTTTTCGGATAAATTTTCCTCCGATCTATGACGCGGCCCGAGTCGTGGTCTGCACTGCAACGGGCCGATGGAGTCCACCTCCTTCTGTTCTAGCAGACCACAGGGAAGGCCGCTTACAACTCAGGAGTAGATGCGGGCTGGAGAAGAGTGCCATACTGAGCCCTGTACATCATCGACTTCCATTAAATATCCATCGGCAGGGCTTTATTCCCGCGTAAAACATTAAAGCTCCAAACAGATACATAACGGATGGGCCATGGTGGTCTCTTTTCAAAAGACGCATCAAAAGTTCTTCTGAGTTATTCGAACTCCCCCACCCCCGGCAAGGGAGTGTTTGAATTTATGCAATTAAAGCCTCCCTTAACGCATTTATCAATTCAGGTGAAGGCAGGTCCCTGTAGATGCCGTAATCCGGTCCTTTCTCAGGGTCGACGCCCCGCAGGAATATGTAAAAAACTCCGCCAAAGTGATCTTCATAACAGTATCCGGGCAGGCGCATTCGCAGGTACAGATCCAGGGCCAGGGCGTATATGTGATATTGCAATATGTAGAATTCGTTTTCCATCACAGGAAAAAGGGATTCTGGAGCGTAGTCCTCCACCCTGTTTCCGAGATGGTTGGATTTCCAGTCCACAAGATAGAAACGGTCCTTGAACCGGAAAACCATGTCCATGAACCCTTTCATAAATCCCCTGGTGGGAGCAAATTGAAGCCGGCTCATGGTACCCTGAAATGTATGCGGGATTTTAGAGCCTCGAGTTGATTGAAATATCTTTTTGAGCGTATCGGGGGCTATTGTTTTCAGAGGAAAATAGAATTCCAGCTCGTTTAGGCGATCCTGATCAGGTATGCGCGATAAACGCAACCCTTTTACTTCCGGGTTCAGGGGAGCGGCGATTACCTTCTGAATCATGCGGCAAAGGGCTTTCTGCCACATGGGTTCAAATCCGTATTCTCTGAGTTTATCGGCAACAAGTCCGTTTACCCGGCCGTGATCTTTTTCCTGGAAGTCAATGTGCTCGAATATGTCGTGCATGAATGTCCCTGCATGTGCTCCCTTTGGAAAGGAAAAGATATCCTTATGTTTTTCTCCCGTGTCCAGTTCTTCAAGGTCCTCTATCTCAAAAACGTCAACGGAGTCTGTTTCATCCCGGTCTGGAATTTCTTCGCCATGCGGGAGGCCGTATATGAGGGATGAGAAACTTGAAATGTGCCACTGTCTATCAATATTTCCTGAAAATTTAAGACAGGATAAGGAGACATCCTTTTCAGTCGGGGATAAAACGTGTTTTTCTCCCGCGTTGGCCGGCATTTCAGAAAGATTTATGGTACCAGCGGATTTTTGTGAAACTGTATTTAGCTCGGCCAACATATTTTGATTACTTAGAGACCCAAATCTTTTTCCGGTGGCATCAACGACATCTTCCACTTTCCGTGATCCGGGGCTATGAAATAGGTAGGCCGGGGCCGACGTGTCGGCCTGATTAAAACGGCCCCATACCAGGTAACAGCGGCTCTTGGCCCTGGTCAGGGCCACGTAGAGGAGTCGCAGGTTTTCCGCCAGAAGCTCCTTTTCGGCAAATACCCGGTTTTTTTCCATGTCTTCGGACCCGAGATCGAGAGTTAACCTGTTTTTTTCTGCTTCATCGTGGAAGGTGAAGGGGGCTTTCGTGTTCTTGATCCTGGATCCAGCCCATGTGAAGGGACAAAACACAACTGGATACTCAAGCCCTTTGCTCTTGTGGACCGTGACCAGTTTGACGGCATTCTCATCGCTTTCCAGGCGCAGCTGGTGTTCTTCTAACCGGTGTGTTTCCTGGTCTCTCTGCTGCGAGAGCCATTTTGTGAGACCCTCCATGTTTAGATTTTTCTCAACGGATATCTGATGGAGGACTTCCGCAAGATGCAGCAGGTTGGTATTGCGACGTTCTCCGTCGGGGAATGACATGAGACGGGGCAGGACGTCTTCCAGTAAGAGCAGGGATCGAAACATCCGCATGAATCCCACCCTGTCCCAGAGATCGTGATATTCCTTGAACCTGATGAGCCAGGCCTCCCAGCCGTTTTCATCAGTCATCATGGCATCCAGTTCCTCACCTTTTATACCGATCATATCGGTTGTAAGCGCCGCCTTTAGGGCATTCAGGTTATGAGGCCCGGCAATGCCGCAAAGGACCCGCTCCATTTCCATTGCCTCGTGCGTATCAAATAGTGTATCAGTACTGTACAAAACGCTTGGGATACGTAACGAGATGAGGGCCTCCTGCATCAGACGCGCCTCAGCATTTGTCCTGACCAAGACGGCGATATCTCCCTCCGCAAGCGGCCTTTTCCCAAACATGGCCTTTTTGTTCCTGCCAAGGGCAAGAAGTCGGGAGATCTCCGCTGCGACGGCACGGGGAATCAATTCCCGCGCCTGAATCTTTGAGATGGCTTTGCCCGGTTCTGCTGTTTTTTCCGCATCCACAAACCAAAGCTCAAGTTGAGATTTGGGTTTTCCGTGAAGGCTTAGCAATTCAGGGGCTTTACCCTGTGCCGGGCCTGTCGGTTGAAACGGGATCCTGTCATAGACAAAGGGATGGTCTTTTCCTGAAAAAATGGTATTTATTGCGCCAATCAGACCAGGCTCAGAACGCCAGTTCTCGCGGAGGGTATATCGGGATTCAACGTCCTGCGCAGCCGCCATGTAGGCAAATATATCGGCCCCACGAAAACTGTATATGGCCTGTTTGGGGTCCCCGATCAGAAAGAGGATGCTGTTCTTGTCGTTGAAGGCACTGTTGAAGATGGCATACTGCACAGGGTCGGTATCCTGGAATTCATCGATCAGGGCAGCCTTGAATTTCGATCTTATTTGTTTTGCAAGCAATTCACCTCCCCTGTTTTCCAGACCATTTAGAAGTTTTAGCAAGAGGTCATCAAATGACTGGATATTTTTATCAGCCTTTCTCCTCTTTAGTTCATCACGAACGTAATGAAATAATTCTGCTTTTAGACCTAAAAGGCGCTGCGAAAAAAGCCTTTCAAGTTCCATCTGATTTTGTCTTAGTGTTTCACAAAGATCAAAGAACGGGTGCTCAGGGGGAGTATGGTCCTTTTTAATGGATGCATTAATCTCTCCTGTTGTGAATTTCTCAAAGCCGCTGAACAGTCCCGGATTACTGCCCCCTGAGGCCATGTAATGATCCATGGCCTGAATCCAGGCGGGTATCTTTGCCTTTTTGTATTTGGCCTTATGTAAGCCTTCGTAGTTGGCTAGAATTTCCGCGACGCCAGGCCTTGCCGAAGGCCAAGCCTGGCCGGCCTTTTCAAATGCTTCCTTAAACGCCTGTTCCTCAAGAGAATTGTCAGGGATTTCGAGACAGGGAATGATCTTCAGATAGGGTTGAGCAACCCGGTTTGCCAGAATAGAAAGGAGGCTCTCCGGGCTGAATTTGTTCACCAGGATAAAGTTAATAAAAAGGGGTGATTCCCCGTAGAAATGCATGCGCCAAAAATCGTCAACGATTTCTCTTATAAGATTTTCTTGGTCTGTAATAAGTTCGGTATCAAACAGGCTTCCGCTTTCAAAGGCGTTTTCATGGAGTATTCTCCTGCAAAATCCATGTATGGTAAATATTGCCGCCTGATCAAAGGCCCGGATAGCCTCTTTTAAACTGTCTAATGCAATTTTTGTGTTTTTGCTGCTTTTTACAAGGTTGCGCAGGAAGTCATCTTCGCTGTGGCCCCCGGCAAAGGCCCCTATGGCCTCCCTGAGCTTGGTGCGGATACGGTCTTTCAATTCCTGGGTAGCTGCTTCGGTAAAGGTGACAACGAGAATCTCGTTTATTGACAGGTTCTTTTCAAGGATCAGCCTGAGGAAGAGACCGGCAATTGTATAGGTTTTTCCAGTACCTGCACTGGCCTCAATCAGGTTGATTCCCTCAAGGGGGCTCTTAAGAAGATCGAAGTGCCTGGATTCATTCATCTTTAATCTTTGCCTGATGATCAATTAAAGTTCCGAACACCTCTTCAGCGGTATCCTGGAATTCCGGATCGAGGGGATCCATGTTCCTGAAGAAAAGCTCATAGTATGGATCTGAGTTCTCACCTTGACTGTATTCATTTCCGGTCCAGGTGTTTCTAGCACGATTGAGCGCCTCTTCATGTGGTTTGCCTTTTGAGAGCAGTGCTTGCGCATATTCCCAGGATGTTTCCGAAAAGAAATGAATCGGTTTTATTAATCCTTCCCAATATTTTTCAAGGAGCGAGCCAAGGATCTCTTCACTGTTTTGTACCGGTATGTACTCAAAGGCGAACCAGCCGGGTTCCGGCCCTTTGGATGAAAGGCCTGCAAGCATGCTGGTCAGGGGATGATTATCAGACATGATGCTATTGAGCGCCAGGTGATGAAACCATGTTTTCAGGTGATCTTTCGCCCTTGTTCTTGCATATCTGTAATGCATCAATCTTTCCGGATAAATACCGCTAATTTTTCCTGTCAACCTGAAATCCCCTATGGATAGATCCACCTCAAGGGGATCAAGGGCTGCCCCTTGTAAATAGGCGCCTGTTTTTTCTACAAAACGCTCAACTCCTTGCCTCAGGTGCTCAAACAGGCATTCTCCCGCAGTACCGTGCGGAAGCAAACCTCTGGCAAGGGTCGGGAGAAAAAGGTCCTTAAGGTCGCGCCCGGCAAGTCCTTTTTCCATCATGCTGTTTTCGAGCAGATATTTTTCAAGGCCCTTAATGTCAAAAGGCTCTCTTTCATCCGGGATTAAAGCCCTTTGGTCAAGATAAATTCCCAGCCTTTTTTGGAGCAGATACCTTGATGGGTTTCTAATAAAATTGTACAGATCGTCAAGATCAATGGTTTTCCATTCTTTTTCCGGGACACTGAGTCCCCCTGAGACAAACGGGACATAGGCCCCACGTTTTACCAGCATGCGCCGGGCGGCCCGCAGGTTTTCTTCGGAATAGCTGAAGAGCTTTTTGTTTTTTCTGAAATATTCCGGACTAAAGGCCTGGAGGCGATGCCTGGTAATTATGTGGTCCAGGATATTCATCCCCGGGATTTCAAAACCCTGTTCAACAGTATCTGTGAGTTCGCTTATAAGGACCGATGGCGGGATAAGGGTATTGTCCTGTATGCTTTGCCCCACGTAGCTGATATACAATTGTTCCCTGGCCGAGAGCAGGACCTCCAGAAAAAGATATCTGTCGTCTTCCCGTCGCGACCGGTCACCGGGTTTGGGATGTTTTGCCATGAGGTCAAATCCCAGGGGTTTAGACTCCCTTGGATAGGCATCTCCATTCATACCCACAAGACAGATGACCTTGAAAGGGATGCTCCGCATGGGCAGCATGGCGCAAAATGTAACCCCGCTTGTAATGAAACCGAAACCGAAGCCTTCACTTTCAAGACAGTGGGCCAGATGCCACTTGAGCACATTTATGTCAATCTCTTCATCAAATACCGATCTTTCTTGAATATCCCCCAGGTTATTGAGCGTGTGTCTTATTGCCTGCACCGCCCTTTCCGAATCCTTGTCAGGCATGAAAAACCTATCAAGGAGAACTGTCAGTGTCTTAGGCCACGCTTTCAGGGTGCGGGGCCGACCCAGGGAGGTGGTATGCTCAAAAAGCTGCTCCGTGAAATCAAGGAATTTTCCCAGGATCGCGGTATCATTTCCCTCCATGAGATCGTAGGGTAGGACCCCTTGGAATATGTTTTCGTCATTGCCTGGCATGGCATAGCCCAAAAGGAGCCTTTCAAGTCCTGCCCGCCATGTGTTTTCCGAAAAAGACGGAAGACCCATATTACCGCGGCTTTTTCCGTCGATTCCCCACCTTATCCGCGTGTCAACCGTCCATTTTCGGACAAGCTCAAGGTCTGCCTCTGACAAACCGAATCTGCGCTGAACGGATGCCGATTCAAGAATGGAAAGAACCTGAGAGACACCATACCTGGAGCCTTCGAGGTCGAGTAAATCCAGGAATGTATCGATTATTTCGTTTTCTTTCCTGATACTTCGGTCCGCAATGCTGTAAGGAATGCCTTTTGATTCATCGACCGGCATATCAAATACGGCCCTGATATATGGGGCATAGGTTTCAATGTCAGGTGTCATGACCAGAATATTTGTAGGCTTGAGATTCGGGTCTTTTTCAAACATGTTCAAAAGGCGGTCGTAAAGGACCTCCATTTCACGCATAGGGCTGTGGCATGAATGGATCTGGATAGATGTGTCAAATGACTCGACCGTCTTTTTCCCTTCCGTTTCCTGATCTCTCTCCTTGAGGTTCAGTATGTCGGATTGTATATAGCTTAGGAGAGTTCCCTCACCGGGGTCCTCAAATGATGCAAATTCCTCGCATTCAAATTCGTTTACCAGGGCAAAGAAGTCCCTTCCCAATTTCCCCATCGAGGCCAGCAGGCTGTTTCCTTTTTCCATGTAAAGATCTTGGGTTGTAAGTTCCAAAGATCCCTGCTTGGCTGCTGTTTTTTTCATCTCCCAGCCTGAGAGGATATCACCCCAGTATTCCCTGCAGGGGTTCATAAGAAACAGGTTCACCTGTGTAAACCGGGATATAGCCGCAAGGACCTGTATATGAAACCGGGGAAGAGCGGATATACCAAAGATGGAAATCCTTTCCGGAAGGCCGTGTTCATTAGAAGGGACCCTTTTAATAGCCTCAAAAAAGGCATTTCCCTCTTCCGCACGATGCCCTTTTCCTGTTTCTTTAATTAGTTCTCTCCATAGCACTGCCTGCCAGTGTCCCTCCTGTCCCCTCTCCCAACGGAAGATCATTTCAGGTCGAAAAAGCAGATATTGATCAAAGATGTCTGCGATGCGCTCTGAAAGCTGGAGGCGCTTAAGATTTACCTCCGAATCCCCGAGATAGTCCCTGAGACTCTTAAATTCCGGCCTGGCGATACAGGTGGAAAGTAGTTTCATGATCTTCCATGTCATTATTCCAGTTTCGAATGGTGAACGTTCCGGAAGATCAGACAGGATTTTTCTAAAAGTATCCTGGACGAAATGGTTGGGATATGGGAACTGAGTGTTTGCACTGATACCATGGCGTTTTGCGAGTTCCATGGAAACCCATCGTTCCATGCCTCTGCTCTGGACTAGAATGATTTCCTTATCAAGGGGAGAGGCAAGAGGGACGGTGACGGTATCTGCAAGGTTTTCAGCCAGTTTTTCGAGTCTATTGCTGGTGTAAAGCCTCATGCCGGGCAAGGGCGACTCCATTTTAAAGATTTAACTTCTTAGTATTGTTCGCGAGTTTTGCATCAACCTTGAATTTTTCATATTGCTTGAGGAAAGTTGCATCGCCGAAAAGGTGGTTGAAACCGTCTTGCCATCACTTATAAACATTACAAAATTCTTAAACTTACAACAGGAACAATGTCATAAGTGAACCGCCCCGCCTACAAGGAGGGGCATCAAAAAGAAAACACAATTTTATCCATTTACCCCTGCGCAAAGAGACTGTGTCATAATGTCATTCCGAGGCGATAGCTGAGGAATCTTACATTCTCAAATGGTTGTTATTAAAAGATTTCTCCCTTCCACCCTCCGTAGCAAAGCTACTGCGGAGGACGGGTCGGTCGAAATGACATAAAGAGCCAAAATCAGTATTATGACACAGTCTTAAAGCATGGGGTATTTCGGCTTCGTTTTTTTGAAAGTACTGCGAAGCGGGACGTTACATGAAATCGTGTAGCGATTTCATAAATATATATCACAGTTCAGGATTCAGCATAAGGGAAAATGTTTAAGCATGTTATAACACATTGGTATTGTTAGCGGATTCCACTCCGTTAATGAGGCGATGGGAGTTTCTGAAAGGCGTTATCTCAAAAAGAATACCACAGACCTTTGCCGTGGCCAAATATACGCGGTTTAGGCCACAGGCTTAATGGCATTTTGCAGGCTCGTTGGGAAACCGCGAATATATTTGGCCACCCACTCCAAAAGGAATAGATAACGCCTTGAGGAAGCTGGCATCGCCGAAATACAAATTAACACGTTGCTTTTTAACATTTCCAAACCATA
This sequence comes from uncultured Desulfobacteraceae bacterium, assembly GCA_964513115.1. Taxonomy (GTDB): domain Bacteria; phylum Desulfobacterota; class DSM-4660; order Desulfatiglandales; family Desulfatiglandaceae; genus JAFDHL01. The sequence goes on from CAZENC010000016.1 coordinate 8,602, forward strand.
TCAAATCTTAAGCGTGATAAAATGGATAGCTCTATGTGGCCGGTCTTTAAAATCGCTTGTCTGTAAAAAAAAACTATGTGAAAATTAGTCTCTCATTCATAATAATTTTACGGAGATTTACCACGTTATGGAAAAAGTGATCATAGATGGAGTGCAAGTACACCTGAGTGAGCCTGATGAAGTGCCCATGAACTGGGTTGGCCAGGAGGATTTAGTCAAACAGGTCCAGGCTGCATGGCTTGTCCTGGGAGACGAGGACCTTCCTCTGCATCCCAGACTGGTGGGCAAACCTGGTGTCGGGAAGACAACACTGGCCTATCATGCCGGCAGGAGCCTTAACCTGCCCGTTTATCTTTTTCAGGCTACTATGGATACCCGGCCAGAGGACCTTATCATAACCCCTGTTATCTCGGAGGAGGGGAAGATCAAGTATATGGCCAGCCCCGTGGTCTCTGCCATGATCAGGGGAGGTGCTGCCGTCATAGATGAAGGAAACAGGATGAGCGAAAAGAGTTGGGCCTCCCTGGCCCCGCTCATGGATAGCAGGAGATATGTTGAATCCATAGTGGCGGGAATCAAGATCAGGGCCCATCCTAACTTTCGCCTCTGTACTACCATGAACGATGATGCCAGCACGTTTGAACTTCCGGAGTATATTCATTCCAGGCTTCAGCCACAGATATTTATTGATTTTCCGGAAAGGGACGAGGAGATGTTGATTCTGAAAAGCAACCTTCCCTTTGCCGACGACGAGATCCTTAATTATGTGGTCGAGTTTCTACAGGCCGCACATGAGGCGGATGAGAGATACTCGGTAAGGGATGGGATCAATATTGCGCGCTATGCCTTAAAAAGGCTGGTGGAAAGCGGTGAACGGCTTACTCAGGCCGATCGAAAAACGAAAACAGCAGAGTACTTGAAGGAAGCTGCAACCATGATCCTGGATACAACTGCCTCAGAATATTTTATTGAAGTTGTGGATGATGAAATCGACTCCGAAGAATAGAATCCAGTGGAAAAACGTCCGTATAGTTCCTATCCTGCATAACCGGATGGAGTTTGCTTGTGAAGTGAGGCGGCAGTTTGAGGAGTTTCGGCCGGATCACGTGGCTGTAGAATACCCGGACACCCTCGAGGCCAAGATCCGCCAGGGGATCAAAAGGCTGCCCTATTTGTCGGTTGTATACTACGAGGAATCGGATGGTGTCTTTACGTACCTTTTACTTGAGCCGACCGACGGTCTGGTGGAGGCGGTTCGATTGGCCCTCTCGGCAGATATACCTGCTCACTTCATTGACCGGGATACGGAAGGTTACCCTTTTGATTTCACCCCCATGCCGGACCCATATTCTATCACAAAAATCGGACATTTTATTTTATGCCAGGCCTATCTTCGTGTTCGCGAGCATGATAGTTTTACTGCGGATATCCTCCGGGAGAAGAATATGGCCTTTCACCTGCAACGTCTGAGCAGAGAGGGTGAGCGGATTTTGTTCGTGGGGGGATTGTCGCATCTGCCAGGGATACTGGAAATGTTAAACCAGCCTCAGACTCAGGTTATTGGGCGGAGAAAGCGGGAAGGTGTCGGGTTGGCCCATCTCCACCGGGAGTCGAGCCGGGAAATCATGACCGAAATGCCATATCTTGCAGCAGCCTTTGAGCGTGCCAGATCCGAGGGAGGGGCGAATTGCTTGGACCGTCTTGAGATCAACAGCGAGCTGGTCCGTAAGGCAAGAAAAGGCCTTTGGAAGAACTGCAAGGAGGAGCTTTCGCGCAACCAGATCAGAGTTCTGAATAGATTCGCCAGAAATTATGCCCTGGTCACTGGAAACCTAGTCCCGGATTTCTACCAGCTTATTGTTGCGGCCCGGGGGGCGGCCGATGACAACTTCTCGTATGAGGTCTGGGAAAAGGGGAGCGAATATCCATGGCAGACGGAGGAGCCGGGTATACCCATACTGAGATTGAAGGGCGAGGATCTTTTCTTGGATCATAAGCGAATCCGGTTTCACAGGCGACTGAAGACCCTCAGGCGGCGTCTCGTACCGGTACCGGTCAGGAAAAGGAAGCGGGAAAAGTATCCGGGACAGTGGCGTAAGACGTTCAGGGGTCTATCCATATGTTCCTATCCTCCGGAGGATGTGGTTGTTGAGGGATACGGAAAACAGCTTCAAAAAAAGGCCCTTGAGATCAAATCCGAAGAGAACAGCAGGATCGAACCTTTTACCTGTTCCCTTAAGGAAGGCCTGGATATCAGGGAGACCATCAGGGATTGGATGAGCGGCAAGGTCTATGTAAAAGAGGAACGGCCCCTTGCGGGCAAAGTGGGTTCGGTGGTGGTGATCTTTGACTGTGATTTTCCTGACAAGGAAGGTAGGGAGAGTTATCCCTGGTGTGTCACATGGCTCGGGGAGCATGACCAGGAATCGGACATGGCCTTTTATAGTTCACCCGCTGGAGAGGTTATGGACGGGCCGGGGATTTCAAGGTGCCAGTATGGAGGTTTCATGCTCACATATCCGCCCATGCGCGTCTATGATGTGTGGAGGGATCCGTTTTTTGATATGGCCAGAAATAAACCGGAGAGACTCCTTATGGCGGCGCTTGATTACAGCCTTGAAAGGCATGTGGTTTACGTGGCCGCAACCCGTCCTTCAGGATGGTGCCAGAGCATGGCGGACCGGGTAGGGAAAAAGATCATCTATCTGCCGATCGGCACCTTTTCCCCGGTTACATTGAAGAAGATCAGACAGTTTCATGTCTTAGACGGCCATCATGTGCGAAAATATGCCAGGCAGTATATTTAACAGATAACACCTACCAAAAATGAGGCTAGGCGATTGTGACCTGCATTCAGATCAATAATGCGGCCGCCTATTCTTTTGCAAGAGGTCCGGCAGGTGGGCTTTCTCTCAACTAATTGGGAGAAAAATCATATTTTAATGGTCCCCTGTATTTTAATGTAAATTAACACTTGATTTTTTTACGCAGGGGATATAAATGAAACTCACCTCAACTGATCCTGTCGGATGCATGGAGGATGGGATATCATAAAGTGTTCGGTGCTTTTCCTTTGTCCCCAAGGCGTAAGAAAAATAAGACACTTTGTTAAAGGATCTCCGAACCGCCTGATGAACCCTCAATCAGTTTAAGCAGCAAGGCCGTATCGCCCTCAATTAATGGGAGATGGGGATGTCTTGTTTTTTTAATGGGGGGTTTTTTATGTGGTAAAATGGTCGTTGCCGGGGCTGTGGAGAACAAAATCCGTTCGGAAAATTATATTTGATTAAGGAGCTTGTGAATGAAAATCTTACCCCTGGTCTATTCCAGCTCTGAGGGGCGCTCACTCGCTGAAGAGGTTGTCAGGCGATCAGGACAGAACATTATGTCCTGCTACCAGTGTCGGCGGTGCGCGGCCGGTTGTCCTGTGGGAGATGAGACCGGCATCACGCCTGATCGACTTATTCGCCTGATCATTTTGGGAGACCGCGATGCCGCATTGCAAAACAGGCTGGTCTGGCAGTGCGTCTCCTGCTACACCTGCGGCACGCGCTGCCCCAACGGAATTAATACGGCCCGGGTGACTGAGACCCTGAAGAAAATGGCAGTAGAGGAACATGTCGCCCCCCTGTCGCCGAAAGTCAAAGAGTTTCACAGTGCCTTTTGTGCCGCGGCCAGACACATGGGCAGGGTGAATGAATCGGAATTCATGGGACTTTATGAGATGAAAAACACCTTCCATGAATTATTTCGTTTCAATTTGAAAAGCATTTTCAATGAGTTAAAAGACCAGGCAAAAATGGGGCTGGAAATGACCCGGAAAAAGCGGATGCATTTCGGCATTGAACGGGTCAAGGATCGTTCGGAACTCAAACGGTTTTTCAAGATGGCTAAAGATAAAAAATCCGCCCATAAATCATCACCCAGAACCAGAGGTTGAAATGGATGTAGCCTATTACCCGGGATGCACGTTGCACGCATCCAGCAAGATCTATGATGTGCAGGTGGGGATCATATGCGAGGCACTTGGGATACACCTCCATGAACTGGATGACTGGAACTGCTGCGGTGCGACGTCCGCCAGTAAGACCGATGACTTTCTGGCCGTCGCCATGCCGGCCCGAAACCTGGGCATTGCGGATGAGATGGGGCTGGAACAGCTCCTGATCCCTTGCTCTGCGTGTTACAGTCGAATGCTGGTGGCTCAACAACGACTCATGGAAGACAATCGTCTCAAAACCGAGATCAACGCTGAACTAAAAAAGAAAGTCACCGGAAAAACCAGGATTGTGAGCATCCTTGACCTGCTGTATCCCTTGTTTAAGGTCAAGCCGTTCAGAAAAAAACTCCACAGGAATCTCAGAAGCATGAAGCCTCTCTGTTACTATGGATGCATGCAGACGCGCTTCCCCATTGATGTCCCGATAATCGATGACGTTGAAAACCCCCAGGGCATGGAAAAGATCTTGAGAGCAATCGGGGCGAGGCCTCTTGACTGGAGTTACAAAACCGACTGCTGCGGTGCCTCCGCTTCCATAAACGATCCCGATGTGGCCCTGAAACTGATGGGCAGGATTATGAAAGATGCGGTGGCCAGGGAGGACGCCGATTGTTTTGTGACCTCCTGTCCCATGTGCCAGCTCAACCTGGATACCTACCAGGAAAAGATCGGGGAGGTGTATGGGATCAGGAAGCGCCTGCCGGTTTATTTTATCACTGAACTGGTCGGACTGGCCCTCGGTAAAACGCCGGAGGAACTGCAAATCGACCGTCATTTTGTTGGTGCGGTTGACCGTCTAAAGGAGCTTCCATTGTTATGATGAAAATATCTTCAGAAGGGAAGACTGCATCGGGATCGGTCCTGATTGTCGGCGCGGGCATCGGCGGCATGCAGGCCGCGCTGGACATGGCCGACAGCGGCTTCAGGGTGCATATGGTACAGAAGGACTCCTCCATCGGCGGAACCATGGCCATGCTCGACAAGACCTTCCCCACGGGTGACTGCGCCATGTGTATGCTTTCACCTAAACTGGTCGAGGTAGGAAGGCATCTGAACATAGACATCCACACCATGGCGGAGGTGTTTTCGGTAAAGGGCGAACCAGGGGATTTCACGGTCGGGATAAGACAGTACCCGAGATATGTTGATCCAGAAAAATGTACAGGCTGCGGCCTGTGTGAAGAGAAATGTCCGCGGAAAGTGGTTAGCGAATATGACCAGGGACTGGGAATTCGCAAGGCCATCTATTCTCTATTTCCCCAGGCATTTCCAAACACCCGTCTTATAGACAAAGAAAACTGCATTTTCTTTCAGAAGCACAAGTGCCGTGCATGTGAAAAGATTTGTCCCGCCGGGGCAATTGATTTCGAACAAACGGAAAGAGACTTCGAGATACGGGTGGGCGCCATTATCCTGGGTCCCGGGCTGGACCGCTATAATCCCGTCATACGGCCTGAACTCGGTTTTGGCCGATGGCCTAATGTGACCACATCCATTCAGTTTGAGCGAATTCTCTCGGCATCAGGCCCCTACTCCGGGGAGGTGAAGCGGCCCGGGGACGAAAAGCACCCGAAGAAGGTGGCATGGATCCAGTGTGTGGGTTCCAGGGATTTCAATAATGCCAACCCGTGGTGTTCTTCCGTGTGCTGTATGTATGCGACCAAGCAGGCCATTATCGCGCGGGAACATGACGCGAATATCAAACCAACCATCTTTTTCATGGAGATGCGGGCATATGGTAAAGAATTCGATCGCTACGTGGATCAGGCCAAAAAAGAGTATAACGTGAGGTACAAGCGGGCCATGATTTCAGCGGTACGGGACGAGGTGGATACCGGAAACCTGATCCTCCGGTATGCCGAAGAAGACGGTACCCTGGTTGATGAGACCTTCGATATGGTTGTGCTCTCTATCGGGCTTCAGCCCCATAAAGACGCAAAGGAATTTGCCTCGACCTTCGGTATTGAACAAAACGCATACGGTTTTGCCGATACGTCCCCTTTTAGTCCTGTGGATACGAGCCGGGCGGGAGTATATGTCACAGGGACATATCAAGGCCCCAAAGATATTCCGGAAACCGTCACCCAGGGGAGCGCCGTTGCGGGAAGGGCAATGTCTCTTCTGGCCGGTGTCCGAGGCACGGAGACCGTGACGAGGGAGTTGCCGCCGGAAAAGGACGTTTCCGCTGAAACACCAAAGATCGGCGTGTTCGTGTGTCACTGCGGGATCAATATCGCCCAGACCGTTGAAATCCCCTCTGTACTGGAAGATGTAAAAGATCTCGCAAACGTGGCCCATGTCGAAGATTTATTGTATGCCTGTTCTCAGGACAGCCAGGACAAGATCAAGGAGTTGGTAAGCGAAAAGGGTTTGAATAGGGTTGTTGTGGCAAGTTGCACACCGAGGACCCATGAACCTCTGTTTCAGGAGACCATCCGGGAGGCAGGTCTTAACAAGTACCTGTTCGATCTGGCCGACATCCGGGAGCAGTGCGCATGGTGCCATATGGGCGAAAAGGAACGGGCTACGGAAAAGGCCAAAAAGATCATCCGAATGAGCATAGCCAAGTCCAGGCGGCTTGAACCGGTTGAGTCCGAATCGGTGCCGGTCACCTCTGCCGCCCTTGTGATCGGGGGCGGAGTGGCGGGCATGACGGCGGCTTTGTCCCTGGCGGACCAGGGGTTTGGTGTGCATCTTGTGGAAAAAGAAGGTGAGCTGGGAGGCCTGGCTGCAAAGGTATTTAGGACAATCGATAACAGCGATGTCCGGCAATTTGTGAAAAGCAGGATCAACGAGATCCATTCCCATTCCGGCATAACAGTCCACACGGGGGTGAGTGTGAAGGCCACCGACGGATTTGTGGGGAATTTCAAGACATCTCTCACCGACGGCACGGTATTCAGACATGGGGCCGTTATTGTGGCAACCGGTGGGGAGGAATACCGGCCCACCGAATATCTCTATTCTCAACACGAACGAGTGTTGACCCAGAGGGAACTGGAGAGAAAACTCGAGGCAGAATCGCCCAAACCTGAAGATACCTATGCCATGATCCAGTGCGTCGGGTCCCGCGAGGAACCCAACAATTATTGTTCGAGGATATGTTGCCAGGACGCAATCAAAAACAGCATCACCATAAAGGAGAAGACACCGACGGCCCAGGTATTTATCCTTTACCGCGATATACGGACTTACGGGCTTTTAGAGGATTATTACAAGAAGGCCCGTGACCTGGGTGTAATTTTCGTTCGCTATGACGTGGATCGAAAACCGGAGGTAATATCCAGAGGGGAAAGGTTGGAAGTCAAGACATTTGATCCCATGCTGAACCGTGATGTCGTGATCCCCGCCGATTTCGTGGTGCTTAGTACAGGCTTACGACCCCACCCGAGCACGGAGGAGATCGCCAAGATCTATAAGCTCACCGTTAATGCGGACGGCTACCTGCTGGAGGCGCATGTAAAACTCAGGCCTGTGGATTTTCCCTCTGAAGGAATTTTCCTCTGCGGGCTGGCCCATGCCCCCAAGAACCTTGACGAGGGAATCAGCCAGGCGCTGGCGGCCGCGGGCCGGGCATCGGTGCTGCTCTCAAAGGACGCCCTTACGGTATCAGGGACCGTTGCCAAGCATAATCGTGATACCTGCATGTCCTGCCTGACCTGTCTCCGTATATGCACATTCGGCTCCCCATACATCGACGAAGACGGCCGCATATCACACAATGAGATCAAATGTATGGGATGCGGTATCTGTGCAGGTATCTGTCCCGCAAAGGCATTCCAGGTGAATAACTTTAAGGACGACCAGATCCTGGCCATGATCGATGCCTTTACGGAACCGAAGGCGATTGGACACTGAAGTGAAAAACGAGGGAGAACAAATAAATGGTTGAACAACATAGCACGGCGGTCCGGGAAGACGTCCCGGGAGTGGAGGCGGCCCGTGATATCCCCGACGGATGGGAACCCAATATTCTTGCGTTTGCCTGCAATTACTGCGCGTTTGCCGCGGCCGACCTGGCCGGTGTGATGAGGCTTTCCTATCCCAGTAACGTGCATATCATTCGCCTGCCCTGCACCGGTAAACTGGACCATTTCTACGTGCTGAGGGCCTTTGAGAGAGGTGTTGACGGCGTTTTCGTGGCCGGGTGACTGCCGGGACAGTGTCATTTCCTGGAAGGAAATACAAATGCGGAAAAACGGGTGCAACACCTAAAGACCCTGTTGATAGAAGTGGACATTGATCCTGACCGCCTGGAGATGTATAACCTTTCCGCTGCGATGGGTCCCAAATGGGCGGAAATCTGCACTGAATTCACCGAGAGGATAAAGAAATTGGGTCCGTCCCCCATCTGGTGGGCGGATCGAGACCGTAAGACAAAGGAGTAAGCTTAAATGATCGTAGGAAAGCAGAAATCTTTCGAAGAGATATGGGATATGGTCAGAGGCTACAAGAAGGTCCTGGTGTTTGGATGTAATACCTGTGTGGCAATCTGTCATGAGGGGGGCAGTAAGGAGGCCGAGATTCTTGGATCTCTCCTTCGAATGAAGGCAAAACAGGCAAACGGGGACATGGAGATCGATACCGGCGGCATCGAGCGCCAGTGTGAGCACGAATATCTTGATCAGGCGACGGAGGCCGTTGAAGGGGCGGATGTGATCTTGTCTCTGGCCTGCGGCGCGGGGGTTCAATTTTTAGGTGAGAAGTTCCCCCATAAGACGGTGCTTCCCGGATTGAATACAACATTTATCGGGGTCGTGGACGCCCCCGGGGAATTCAGTGAACGCTGTCAGATGTGCGGGGACTGTATCTTACACCTGACCGGCGGGATCTGTCCTATCACCCGATGCTCCAAATCGCTTATGAACGGGCCTTGCGGCGGCAGTAATAACGGCAGCTGTGAGATCAATCCGGATGTCCCTTGCGCGTGGCACATGATTCATGAAAGGCTCGAGGCGCAGGGTCGGGGCCACTTGATCGATATTTTTATTCCTCCCAAGAACTGGATCACTTCCAGGGCCGGGGGGCCCAGAAAACAGAAAAGGGAGGATTTGGCAACATGAGCGAATACAAATCCGGAAGCAACCTGGAGAAAGTGCTCAAGTCCGGTCATTTTGCCTTTACCGGGGAGTGTGGCCCGCCGGAAGGCGCGGACGTGGAGCATCTCAAGGAAAAGGCCGCTCACCTCAAGGGATGCGTGGATGCGGTCAATGTGACGGATAACCAGACGGCTGTCGCACGCATGTCGAGCTGGGCCGCCTCGCTGATCCTGCTTCAGGAAGGGCTGGAGCCCAATTTCCAGATGGTCTGCCGGGACCGGAATCGCCTCGCCATGCAGAGTGACATCCTCGGCGTTTATAGTCATGGCGTTCGAAACATGCTGTGCCTCTCCGGCGATCATCAGAGATTCGGTGATCATCCGGAGGCCAAAAACGTATTTGATCTGGACTCCATGCAGTTAATATATACAGTCAAAACCATGCGAGACGAGGGAAAATTTCTCAGCGGCAAGGAAATCAAAGTACATCCGAAGTTCTTCATCGGAGCAGCTTGCAATCCGTTCGCGGAGCCCTTTGCTTTGAGGGTCCGTCGTCTGGCAAAAAAGATCGCCGTGGGCGCGGACTTCATCCAAACCCAGTGCATCTACAACATGGACAAATTCAGGGAGTTCATGAAACAGGTAGTGGATCTGGGACTCCATGAAAAGTGTTACATTCTGGCCGGGATTACCCCCATGAAGAGCCTGGGTATGGCTCGATATATGGCAAGTAAAGTGCCGGGGATGGATGTCCCGGACAGTCTGATCGAACGCCTGAAAGGAGCCGGCAAAGGAAAGGTTGCTGAAGAAGGCATCAGGCTCGCGCTTGAACAGATTGAGGAACTGAAAGAGATGAAGGGCGTTTCCGGCATTCATTTGATGGCGATTGAATGGGAGCACAGGGTGCCGGAGATCGCCGAAAGGGCCGGCATGCTTCCCAGGCCCCAGTTGAGCTAAAGGAGTATTTTCATGTCTCGAGTACATGCCAACGGAATCGAAATGGAATTTGACACCTTTGGTAAGAGCACTGGCCGGCCCCTGCTTCTTATCATGGGGCTCGGAACGCAGATGATCGCCTGGTCGGAGGGCTTTTGCGAAAAGCTTGCAAATGAGGGGCATTTTGTCGTCAGGTTTGACAATCGGGACTCGGGTCTTTCCTCCAAAATGGAGGATGCCGGGATGCCGGACATTATGGCCCATATCCGGACCGTCATGGAAGGCGGATCTATTGATGCCCCGTACACCCTGTCGGACATGGCCTCTGACGCCATAGGTCTGATGGAAATCCTTGGACATGAAAGAAGCCACGTCTGCGGCCTGTCCATGGGAGGGATGATCGCCCAGACCATGGCGATTGAGCACCCGGGCCGTGTGTTAAGCCTCATCTCAATGGAGTCCAGTACGGGGGAGGCGGAGCTTCCCGACCCCTCTCCCGAGGCAAGGGAAGCCATGTTCTCATTCCCGCCCCTTGAGAGGGAGGCAAATATAAAACACAGAACAGGGGTATTCAGGGCCTTTTCAGGGGGGTCGGACAAGTTTGACGAGGCAATTGAAAGGGAGCTTTCCGCCCGTTCCTATGACCGGTGCTTTTATCCGAAAGGCTTTGTCCGCCAGTTCGCGGCGATTCTGGCATCCGGAGGCCGGAAGGAGGCACTGAAATCCGTAAGCGTTCCCACGCTTGTTATACACGGCGGGCAGGATCCCTTGGTCCCACCTGAGCACGGGCGTGCTACGGCAAAGGCAATTCAAGGGGCAGAGCTTCTTGTGGTTAAGGGTTTGGGACACGGGCTTTCATATCCTGCTCTCTGGGATGAGATTGTGCGGGCAATAACGGCACATACGAAGGCTTCAGTCCGATAATTCGAATACCTTCACACCATTCAGCAAAATAGAATTTCATCCTACTCTCACATTTCATCCGGATTTCTCATGAATTCAGCGCTAAAAATTAATTATAAGCAGGTATCTGCAATCAGGGCCAAGAGTGGATCAGTCAGACATATCGCAGGTTTTGGAATTTGATGAAAGACTGATGTGCTGGCAAGGTATCTATACATCCGGTTTTGGGGACACGAGGCACGAAGGTTATTGAAATGGGTCAAGACTTATAGGTCTTGGAGCAGCTGGGAATACACCGTGGGGCACCTCAGATTGGCGTTGAACGCTACGACCTGTCCCCTTTTCAGTTGTCGGCTATCATTCATATCCTACGTCTTTGTGTCTTTTATTATTGATGTCTTACTCCAATAATAGCATACAGTCGTGGCCCTGTAGTAGAGGGCTTTTCGTTCATTGTTTGTTGTTTTTTGTACCCCAATATCCTAAAATATCCGTCAAAAATGTCGGATAATATTATGTTAGGAGCAATAGCTTTGCTAAATTCTTTCTATGGCGGTTTTCTAGCCCTCCATGGCACGAAAAAGCCTTGAATAGTCAGAATGTAGGATGATCTTATGACAGATAAAAACACAAAAAAACAGCTTCCCGGAATATTACGTTTCTTAATTAAGCTTTTTCAAATCATCCTTTATATACCGATTCAAATAATCTTCATTCCTTTTGCTATTATTGGACTAATAGATGGAATTTACAAGGAAATGGGAAAAAGCAAGAAACTGGGCGTCTCCTTCTCGGCAATTAAAGCGCTTCAATATAGGTGGATCATGCATTATTTTAACACCAGACCGGATCACCTTTCTGTTGCATTTACAAAAAAAATTCCATGTGAATCACATTTTGGTTTGTGGTCAACTATGGGAGCTCTTATCATTTCCCAGCGGTTATTTGGTTTCACCACCAGGCTTGGA
>CAZENC010000017.1:0-20182 GCA_964513115.1 uncultured Desulfobacteraceae bacterium
GTTTCTCAGCGAGGTCGGCACATCTTTTGCTGTTATTGTCGATGATTTTTGCGTTAACCTTGCTCTGGTCCAAGGCCGTAGCCAGGGCCGTACCTGTTTGTCCTGCGCCGATAATTATGACTCTTCTAAGGGTCTCTTCTTTGATATCGAACAATCTTAGCATACTATTAAGTTCGTCACTTCTTACCACCACGTAGATCAGATCGTCCATTTGGATGGTATCATCGCCGTGAGGGATCATTACTTGATCTTTGCGGACTATTGCACCCACAAGCAACTTTTCTTCCAGGTCTTTGAAGGTCATGAGTTGGCGATCAATGAATGGGGAGTCTTCCTTTATGGTAAAACCGATCAGCTTGACGCGTCCATCAACAAAGTCGATGACTTCAGATGCACCAGGGACTTCCATTAGGCTCAGGATGGTTTTGACCATCAGTGATTGGGGATTAATTATATGGTCAATATCCAGGCATTGCTGGTTAAACAGTCCCTTTTCCTCTAAAAATTCCTGATTCCTTACACGAGCAACTTTTAGCATGTACTGGTTGAGATTACGGGCTAACAGGCAGGCGATCAGGTTCACCTCGTCACTATCGGTAGCGGCTACCAGCATATCTGCGGTTTCAATTCCCGAGTCTTTCAAGAGCTTGGGACTCGTTCCCGAACCCAAAAATGTCTGTACATCGAGATTTTCTGTTATTCGTTTTATTTGTCCGGGGTTCTTGTCAATAAGGACCACATCCTGGCCCTCCTCGGAGAGCCTCTGGGCGATGTTAAATCCCACTTCCCCTGCGCCTACAATGATGATCTTCACCTATACATTCCTCCAGAAACAGTCCCGGAATTAAAGATTATTGGTTATAGAGATCGTGTTTTGAAAAAATGCTCTTAATCCTTAAATATTCAATAGTCAATAGTCAATAGCTAATGTGAGAAATAAGGAACTAAGGTATTTGTGCGTTTAATTGATATAAATATCAGATTTATTTGCTTTAAGCAATTTCCTTAAAATCCTACTGATTCTATTAAATTGAAATCCGGATCATCCGGCAAATGAGTACTGCGAAACTGTTCGTATATGAAGTTGGCAGACGGGGAGGTTGAAGCCCCGTGTATTATGTGGACAATAAAACAGTACAATGATATACATTAACTTTTTAGATATGAAAAATCATCGCTTTTGGGCCGGATTTTTTGATGCGCATTGCGTAAGAGTACATAAAATTGAGAGAATGAAAAGGGCCTTTGTTGGCAGATTATGAAGACTACGTCACCAAGATATGAAGCGAAGCTCCTTGAGAAATATATTGACAGATTTCCCAAGGCAAGGGTTCTTGTTATTGGTGATATCATTATGGATGAATACGTATGGGGCGATGTCTCCCGTATTTCGCCCGAAGCCCCGGTTCCGGTTGTGGAGATAAAGCAGGAGACGAAAATGCTTGGCGGGGCCGCTAATGTGATCCACAACATGGCAATGCTTGGAGCGAAGCCCATCCTTTGCGGTGTGATAGGGGAGGATGTTACGGGTGAGATACTTTTGAATAATATCCAACAGATGGATTTGCGGATTGACGGAATTGTATCGGAGCAGGATAGGCCCACGAGCGTAAAGACCAGGGTCGTGGCGCATAACCAGCAAGTAGTGCGCTTTGACAGAGAAAGCTGCAAAGATATCAGACCTGAAAGTATGCAGAAAATCCTTGATTTTATTGAAAAAAATTTGAGCAATCTTGACGCTGTTGTCGTCTCCGATTATGGAAAAGGCGTTATTTCAGCCCCTCTGATGAAGGAATTGAGAGAGATGGTCGGGTCTGTGCCGGACGGATCAGTCATCCTTACCGTTGACCCGAAAACAGGCAATTTCGAATACTATCACGGGGTGGATGTAATTACCCCCAACCATCATGAAGCTGGGGCTTTCTGCCGGCTGAAGATAGTTGATGGAGAGACCCTGAATCGGGCGGGAAAGAAAATTCTAAGTGACTTGACCTGTCGTTCCGTGCTGATTACGCAGGGCAGAGAGGGAATGACACTTTTTGAAAACAGTGGAGAAATAACCCATATTCCTACAGTTGCCAAAAAGGTTTTTGATGTGACAGGTGCCGGTGACACTGTTATTGGAACATTTTCCTTGGGTTTGGCATCCGGACTTGAATTGAAGTCGGCTGCGGTTTTATCAAATTTTGCCGCTGGTATTGTGGTTGGCGAGGTAGGAACATCCACTGTGAGAGCAGAAGACCTAAAAATGACAATAGGGGGCTGAGGGTTGAAGATTGACGATTGAAGATTGAGAATGGAAGTTTGATTATTAAAGGCTTTTTGTATCTTTGTGTTTTATCGCGGTGAATTTTTTTGGTGCACTCATAATTTGATTCCCATCCCACGACTTTGTAGGACAGGCTTAACTCGCGGATGGCAGTTGTAAACAATTGTGTGTCACTCCCGCGAAGGCGGGAATCCAGGAGTTATTACACCGAAATGTTTATATGATAAAAAGATTTGGTTAGAATCGCCAATCAACAGAAGCTACGTATATGAGTCATCCCCGTGAGCCGGATCCGGTCAAATTAATCTCAAGCCTGTTCTCGAATGAGAAAGAGATTCTTGAGAAGGTCATAGTTCAACTCTCAGACATTTATGGCCCTGCAGACCGTATCAGTCCCGAACTTATGTTCGACCGCACAAGGTATTATGCCAGGGAAATGGGTTGGCCGCTCCACCGCCGCTTCGTTTCTTTTTCCAAGCTGATTTCAGCCGGGGATCTTGTTGCAGTAAAGTTGAAAACCAATGGAGTTGAGCAGCAGTATCTGCGTGGAGAAAACAGGAGGGTTAACATCGACCCCGGGTTTATATCGCCCGAAAGGTTGATACTGGCTACGGGCAAGAATTATGTCCATCGGATCTATTTATCAAAAGGGATTTATGCGGACCTGACGTTGATATTCAAAAAGGGCAGTTTTACCCCGCTTGAATGGACATACCCGGATTATGCAGACCCGGAGGCCATCGGGTTTTTTAATGGGGTGAGAAAACAATACATGGATCAGTTGAGGGAGATGAAACGCATTGATTAAGAGCATGACAGCCTACGGAAGAGGTGAGGTACAGCAGGGGGATGTTGTGTTTATTGCTGAGATCAGGTCTGTAAACAACCGTTTCCGGGATATTATCCTGCGTATCCCAAAAAATTATCAAATTCTCGACAAGGACCTCAGGGCAATAATATCTTCCAGAATTAGACGAGGCCGCGTTGAGGTTTCTATCCAAATGGAAGATAGCGGTGTCGCAGACCCTTATGACCTTGAACTCAATGTGCCCCTGGTAAATTCCTATTTCAAGATTTTTGAGCAACTTCGGGAGCAATTTGGCCTTGATAAAGAAATCAGGCTTGAATCCCTTTGCCAGATGAAGGATGTGGTTCTTTTCAAGCCCGAGCCGGCAGACATCGACAAAATGAGGCCTGGTTTCCAGGAGGTCTTGAAGCTGGCACTCGATTCACTTAATCTTATGAGAACCAAGGAAGGGGAGGCTATTGAGGCCGATCTTTCAAAAAGGCTCGAAATGCTGGAAGGCTATGTCAATGAGGTCGAGGAACGAGCACCTCGTTTGGTTGAGGAATACCGTAACAGGCTTAAAGACAACGTTGCGCATATGCTGAATGATTTGACTGTTGACGAGAGTCGGGTGGCGCAGGAGGTGGCGTTTTTCGCTGAAAAGTCGGATATTACAGAGGAGGTGGTTCGGCTCAGGAGCCATCTGAAGCAGTTCAGGGAGTACCTTTCGATTGATGAGGCCTTGGGGAGGAGATTGGATTTCTTGATTCAGGAGATGAATAGAGAAGTAAATACGCTCGGCTCAAAGGCCTCTGAATCACGCATTTCCAGGGTAGTAGTGGAAATGAAGGCGGAATTGGAAAAATTGAGAGAACAGGTTCAAAATGTGGAATAGAAAAAGAACATTGTATTCTGTCTTAAGTCTTGATTTTGCTGAATGCTGATAGCTGGCGCTTAGCAATGAAAGGAGGTTCGTTTATGAGTACCAGGCTCGTTAATATCGGTTTTGGGAACTCAGTTGTTTCCAGGCGGGTTATTGCTATCATTTCCCCAAATGCCGCTCCAATTAAGCGACTCCGCGATGAGGCCCGTGAAGATAAAAGACTGATTGATGCCACGCAGGGAAGGCGGACCAGATCGGTGATTATAACAGATAGCAATCATGTTGTATTATCTGCCATTCAATCTGAAACTATTGCACAGAGGTTCAGCCCAGACGGTGCATTGAGCAAAGAAGATTTGGAAGAATAGAAATGTCAGGTCAGCTTTTCGTTATTTCAGGACCATCCGGGGTGGGAAAATCCACTATTGTTACTGCTCTTGGAAAGAGCATTGACGGATTAGGATATTCAGTCTCATATACCAGCCGCAGTCCCAGAGGTACGGAAGTAGACGGCACGGATTATCAGTTTGTAGATAAGGAGACTTTTGAGGGTTTGATCGAGGCCGGGGCCTTTGTGGAATGGGCTCAGGTGTATCATGACTATTACGGCACGTCATTTGCGGCCATTAATGAAGAGATCTCTTCGGGGGTGGATGTCCTTCTGGATGTGGACGCCCAGGGTGCGAGAAATATAAAGGATCATTTTGAAAATAGTGTGCTTATCTATGTTCTTCCTCCGTCATTGGATGTGCTCGAAAGCAGGCTTAGGTCGCGTGGCACGGATACTGAAAGTGTCCTAAGGATGAGATTGGAAAAGGCAGCAAATGAGATCAAGGAATGTACATGGTATGATTATATAATTATAAACAATGAACTCGAAAAGGCCGTTGGAGAGGCACAGGCTGTTATAACGGCGGAAAGGTGCCGAAGCGCCCGCCAGGGGCAGGCCGTTAAGAATATTTTTGCAAAATATATTTCATGAGCCTGATCCTGTTTTCTACATTTCATCAATCCTCATGACATCTGATGCACAGATAAATATCATCAGCATATCATTGTGCAATTTTTTAATAATTCACTTTTTTGCTGATGAGGATAGAAGAGAAAACTGTCTTGTCTATTAATAAAGAATCAGGCGTATGATATTCAGGTACATTATTTGGCAGGAATATGTTGAATTCAATTAAGGAAAGCCCACTCTATCCAATCGCAAATCCCAAAAGCGTCGCCTTTTTCGGTGCGTCAAATAATATTTCCGCAATGGGAACCAACCTGCTCCTGTCGTTACTTGATCTCGGCTTTGAAGGGGCCGTCTACCCTGTCCACCCCAAAGAGGAGAAGGTACATAATCTCAAAGCGTACAGAAGCATAATGGATCTGCCGGAAGTACCGGACCTGGCGGTGCTTGTGCTTCCGACGCGTATTGTGTGCCGGACAATGGATGAGTGCGGTAGGAAGGGCATCAAACACGCCATTGTTGTTTCTGGTGGTTTTAAGGAAAAGGGCGGCCAGGGCGTGGGCCTGGAAGAAGAGCTGGTGGAGATTGCGGGCAGGTACGGCATCCGATTTCTGGGCCCGAACTGCATCGGTGTGGCCAATCCTCACCACAGGCTGAACACAACCTTTATTCCTCATGAGGGACCATCCGGGTTTATCGGCCTGGCGTCCCAGAGTGGGAGCTTTATCACCCAGATGTTCAATTACCTTGCAGGATACGGCCTTGGATTCAGTACGGCCTTCAGTGTGGGAAACGAAGCAAATATTGACCTGGTTGACTGTTTGGAATATCTGGGGGCCTGTTCACGGACGAAGGTCATTGCACTCTACATTGAGGGTATCAACCGGGGAAGGGAGTTCGTGAAGACCGCCCGTTCCATTGTTCCGCACAAGCCTATTGTGGCCCTATATATCGGCGGGTCAGAGGCAGGCAAGCGTGCCGGGTTTTCCCATACGGGCGCCCTGGCAGGTCCGGATCGGCTGTACGACGGTATTTTCCAGCAGAGCGGCGTGATCCGGGCGCATTGCATTACTGAGCTTTTTGATTTTTGCTGGGGTCTGGGCAGCCTGCCGGAACCAAGAGGGCCGAGGGTAGTGATTCAGACACATTCGGGCGGACCAGGAGCTGCAGCGGCGGATTCCTGCGGGCGGGCAGGGCTTGAAGTGCCCGCGTTATCAGAGGAAACAATTGAAAAGTTGTCCCCGTTCGTTCCCCCCACGGGCAGCGTTAACAACCCGGTGGACCTGACTTTTACAAAAAACCCCCTACACTTCTTTTCGGAAATCCCGGGCATACTAATTGAGGAAGAAAAGGCGGACATTCTGCTCATATATTTACTTGTGGCGCCCCAGATCATGAGCCGGGCATTAACGAATATGGGCGTGCCGGAAGAACAAATAGAGGGGCAGAGCAATAAACTGATCGCCTCTCAGGCAAAGTCACTTGCCCGGTTGCTTGAAACCAAGGGCAAGCCCTTGGTAGGTTACACTTTCCGGAGTCTTGATGACCCAGTCATAAGATTTATAATGGATCAGGGAATACCGGTATTTCGGGGGACGGAGCGTGCAGCGAGGACAATAAGGGCCCTTGTTCAATATAACCGTGTGCGCAATAGAGTCCTTGCTGGTACCGGTAGCTTCAGCTAAAACGAAGCGCTGACTAAGTTTTAGGTATTATCCTGGTCCTGCTTTTCCTTAAATATTTGATCTGGGGGAGGTGATCCTATTAAGAAAGAAGAATTTTATCTCATCCCCGGTTTCCATGCGGTTCGAGATTGCATGGTGCAGGGTCGGATGAAGATCCATGAACTCTGGATTGCACAAGGGAAGAAATCAGCTAGGAGAGATGAGATCCTTGGAATTGCAGAGGGCCAGCATGTTCCTGTCCGTTTCAAGACAAGAGGAGAGTTGTCTGGTATTCTTCCGGACACGTCCCACCAGGGAATTGTGGCACTGGCTGAAGAATTTATATATTCCGATTTAAACAGCCTCATTGATATCTTTACTAAAAGTAAAGGAAAAGGGCTTGCACTACTGATAGCCGCAGACCACATAACGGATGAGGGGAATTTAGGTTCCCTGATAAGGACGGCCGCATTTTTCGGTTCTCATGGTCTGATGATTCCAAAAGACCGCTCGGCCAGAGTGACTTCCAAGGTAATCAAGCGCTCATCAGGGGCTTATGTGTATCTTCCCGTTGCCAGGGTTGTAAACTTGGGGAGGGCCCTGGATTTATTGCGAAAAAGAGAATTCTGGATTGTAGGTGCGGCCGGTGAAAGTTCCGACAGCATTTATCAGTTTGACTGGACCAGGGAGCTGGTTCTGGTTTTAGGAAGTGAACAGAAGGGCTTGAGCCCGGCTGCCCGTAAGCGGTGTCACCAGGTCGTTAGTATTCCGTCATCAGGGCATGGTGAGTCGTTAAACGTGAGTGTTGCTGCGGGGGTGATTCTGTCAGAGATCGTTCGGCAGAGAAATAGAGGAGCTGAAAGCATATAGATCAGATACTACAATATTTCGGATATCCGTTGCTTACTGACCGGGCTATCCTGAAGGAGCTTCCGTATTGATAATTTTCTCGTTAAAGGGCATAATTTTGGGGATTTCCTCCAGAAGGAAAAGATTATGATGGGTGGATGTTTTTGAGAATTACCTGTTTTAATCAGACTATATAATCCTAGAGGGTATTTCGTTTAATCAGGATAATCAAGGCCCTGTTCCTCACATATTGAGGTAAGGCATTGTGGTTCAGGGAGGCCGACATGAATAGAGACCCGAACCAAAAAATAATCCGTTATATTGACGGACTGGAAAAGACCAACAAGTATTTGATGATTGCTTTACGGGAAATGCAAAAATATATTGCTTCGATAGAGAAGGCTAACAAGGACCTGAGAAAGCAGTTGAACGGCTATAGGGATACCTCCAGTGCGGTTGCTTTTGGAAAACAAATGAACGAATTCCCTGTTACTGCTCATTTGTTTGAATTGATCACGGATATGTCTGAAGATCAGCAGAGGGCTTTGTTACACGACCTGGATTTGTCACGTGACCTGGATATGAAATCTCCTGACAACACTAGGGAAAACATCAGGAAGTCCTATAACATGGTTGTGGACTATGCTGCTCAAGATCGTTTCTGTAATGATTTCATCCAAGACATAAGTGCCGGCGGGATGTTCATAGAAACCCGAGCGCCTTTCATGGTCGGACAGGATATTATGCTGACCTTTCCGCTTCCTAAAAACCGGAAACACGTTAAGGTTGCAGGGGAAGTTATCAGGACTACTCCTCAGGGTATCGGCGTCAAATTCAAGATAGATAGCGAAGAGCAAGAGAAGGTGATAAAGTTGCTTCTCAAGACGATTTAACACGGGCACTAGTGTTGCGTCCCGGAAATAACTTAAATAATTTAGCTGATTTTTGTGGAACGACCTACCAGATCATAATTAAATTTTCTGATCTTTTATAAAAGCGGCCAGGGCTTCGAAATACTTTTTTCCCCCGACAAGGTAGGTGTCATTGTGGCCGGCATTTTTTATGGAAAAAAAATATTTAGGCGGCTGTGCGATATTGTAGATTTCCTCTCCCATAGAAAAAGGTACAATTTCGTCTTCCTCGCCATGAACAATAAGCTTTGGAACTGTGATTCGGCCTATTTTTTCCAGATTGTTGTAATGGGGCGGTAAAAGAGAAGCGAAGATTTTAAAAAGAGACAGTGTCCTTGCCATGCCCCTTGAGGATGTAAAGGCACTCTCTAAGATGATGGCCCCGACATTCCTTTTGAGTGCGATTTCAAGGACTATTGCCGCGCCCAGGGAACGACCAAACAGAATGATCCTTTGCGGCGGTATATGCTTTTGGTTAACCAAAAAGTCATATGCGGCCAGGCCGTCTTTGTACAGGCCGGTCTCGGAAGGCCTGCCGGAACTTTTCCCGTATCCCCTGTAATCGAATATAAAGACTTGTATGTCTTGATCCGTGATAAGTTTTATATTCTCAAGACGATGGGATATGTTTCCGGCGTTCCCGTGGCAGAAAAGGATCATAGGGGCATCGTCTTTTGAGGGGAAGAACCAGCCATGTAGTTTTTCACTGTCCTCAGTATCAAAGTAGACATCCTCGGTGGTCAAGCGCCAATCCGCGGGGACGCTGTCAAAAGAGGCCTGTGGATAAAATACAAAGAAATTCTCAATCTGCTGATAAAAACAGGAAAAGCAGACAGCCAGGGCAAGGATCAAGATAATGAAGCATATTGCTTTTATGAGCATAAAGAAGCCCCAATTTCCTTGCAGCCGTCAAAGATTCAGAGAGCCAGCCAACATCAAAGCCTTTTTAAAAGCTGGTTTGCAGCGGTGAGCATGGGATCCCATGTGGGGCTGAAGGGCGGGGCATACGCAAGATCGCACTGGCTGAAGGCATCAACAGTCATTTTTGCGTGTAAAGCGACTGATGCGGCTTTGATCCTGTGAACGGCTCCCTCTTTTCCTACTATCTGCATCCCCAAAAGCCGACCCGATTTCTTATCGCCCACAATCTGGATATGAATTGTTGTGGACCCCGGGTGTGCATGCGCACGGGACCGCGTTTTGATTACCACTTCTACCGGATCAAAACCGGATTTTTCCGCCTCGGCAACACTCAGTCCGGTTCGAGCCACCTCGAGATCAAAGACCTTAAAGATCGCTGATCCAACTATACCCTGGAGT
Source organism: uncultured Desulfobacteraceae bacterium (assembly GCA_964513115.1). Taxonomy (GTDB): domain Bacteria; phylum Desulfobacterota; class DSM-4660; order Desulfatiglandales; family Desulfatiglandaceae; genus JAFDHL01. The sequence continues at coordinate 9,642 of CAZENC010000017.1, forward strand.
TCGGTTCTTTTACCTGTTACATTGTCCGCGACCGCCCATCCGGCCCTATTGGCCCTAAGCGCAAGAGGGACCCAGGCCTTCTGTTCAGTAACAATGTGATAGGCATCCGCACAATCGCCGGCAGCGTAAATGTCTTCGTCGTTTGTCTTGAGAGTTCTATCTACGGCAATAGCACCGTATGGGCCAAGCTCGAGACCTGATTTAGCAGCGAGGTCACTGTTTGGTTTGACACCTATGGCAGCCAGGACCATCTGGCCTTCGAGCACCAGATCCGGGCAGATAACCCCCAAATTAGCCCCTTCCGCCTCAATTCGTTCGGTTTTGTGTCCTGTGTGTATGCCAACGCCGTTGCTCTCAATTTCCTCTTTGACCACGGACGCTAATTCCTCGGCCATCCAGGGAAGAAAGACCGTCCGGGGTTTAACCATGTCCACATCAATACCCCTTGCGCGCAGGGCTTCACACATCTCCAAGGCGATATACCCCATCCCGATTATGACAGCCTTTTTGACATTTCTGGTACGCATATGGTCCTTGATTTTCCGGCCGTCCTCGAGGCTTTTCAGTGCCATGACCCCTGGCAGATCAAATCCCGGTAGGTCGGGTATGATAGGGGAGGCACCGGTTGCAATCAACAGCTTGTCATAGGAAATGTCGAATTCTTCTCCCTGTAGGTTCCTCCCACCAACCTTTTTTGAGTCCCGGTCAATAGATTCAACCCGGTTTCCGGTCCTCAGGTCAATTCCCTGCTTTTCCCTGAATACCCTTGCGTGACGGACCACAAGGTCGTTGATTTCCCTGTCGGAATCGGCTATATTATAGGGCATACCGCAGGCACTGTAAGAAACATCCTCAGTCTGTTCCAGAACAATGACTTCCAGGTTCTGCTGGTTTCTCTTTGCACGGCTCGCGGCGCTCATGCCCGCTGCATCTCCACCAATGATGATAAAGGCCATCTCTACTCCTTTCTCAGCTTATTGCAGCCCGCAAGTCCACACCTCATTTCACAGCAACTTCATAATTCATGAGGGTGCTTGGAACGGACCTTTGTTAGCCCTGCAATTTTTAATCTTTTAGTAAAGAAATGCAACCCTTTTGCTTGATACTACCGGGATTTTTTGGTTATTTATTCTTGATGACTCAGGAGCCCCGCCAAAATGACGGCGGGCAAGGCTTTTTGCTTCTGACTCCTGAACCGTTACTATTATTCATTAAAACTGAAGGAGGATATAATGAATCAAATAGGCTTGGATTTATCCGGAAAGGTGGCGCTGGTAACCGGGGGTAGTCGAGGATTAGGTATGGCTATTACCACGGCCATGGCGGGAATAGGCGCGGATGTGGCCATTTGCGGGCGGAAACAGGAAAATCTTGACCGTGCGGTCGAGGCGTTTGATCAAAAGGGTATTAATGTTATGGCCCGGGTTGCAAACGTGGGCAAGTCATCCGAAATAGCCGATCTGTTCCAGGCTGTTGAGAGGCAATTCGGAAAGCTTGATATTCTCGTAAATAATGTTGGGATGAATATTCTGACACCTTCCGTTTCAGAGGTTGACGAAGGCCTGTGGGATAAGATAATTGAGTCAAATCTTAAAGGCACCTATCTGGTCTCAAGCAGGGCGGTGGGAATGATGAAAAAGGCGGGAGGTGGAAAAATTGTTAACATCAGCTCAATAGCTGCAAGAAAGGCCGCAATGGGCATGGGCGTTTACTGCGTGGCCAAGGCGGGGGTGGAGATGCTTACAAAGGTCCTGGCTGTTGAGCTTTGCCCGTATCACATAAATGTCAATGCGGTTGCACCGGGCATGGTAAAGACCAAGTTCAGTCAGCCTTTTTGGAGCAATGAGGCTATGTTAAAAGAGCTTACCAAAACCATTCCCATGGGGCGGATAGCGGAAACGGATGATGTTGTGGGAGCCGTACTGTTTTTGGCATCAGGACTTTCCGATTTTGTTACCGGAGAAATAATTACCGTGGATGGCGGTGCAATGGCATAGTAGTGTTTTGTTTATGCATCTGTGGGGTTCATTTTATTTGAAACTGACAGTTAGGTATAAGGAGCCGGGGATAAGATAAAATCATTTCTTGGACCATTTTACAAATCAGGGACAGGGTAAAAAACGTGTCGCCTTTGCCGCTCCCTATCCCGGAAAAATCGTTCCCGTAAACATGTCAAAGATGGGTGGCGAACTGTTCTGCCAGAAAGATGCTTTTTTGGCCGCTGCCCTCGGAACCGGAGTCGGAATTGCGTTCACCAAGCGCCTCGGAACAGGTTTTTTCGGCGGTGAAGGCTCGATCCTCGGGAGGCTGGGTAATATGCTGGATGGGGGCTAAAGGCAGCAAATGCTTCGGCGAGCTCAGTCCAGTCACTACGGGGAATGCTTAGTGCATTTTCAAATATAATAAGGAGGGACAATTATGAAAAAATGGATACTGATCGGCAGCGGAGCAGTTGTGGTCATTATTGTTGTATTAGTGATCGTGGGTGTCTCTAACCTCGGGCCTATGATAAAGAATGCCGTCAATACACATGGTCCTAAAATTACAAAGACGGACGTGCGGCTGGGGGACGTGGGCGTCTCAATATTTTCAGCAGAGGCCAAACTTAAGGACTTTTATCTTGGCAATCCAAAGGGATTCAAGTCGCCACAGGCCATGAAGGTGGGGGCCATTTACGTTGATGTAGATGAGAAATCCCTTACCGGAGACGCGATAATTATTGACAAGATAGAGGTGGTTGCTCCTGAAATCACTTACGAGAAAATAAGGGGGACCGACAACTTCAAAACCATTTTAAATAATGTGAAAAGGTCCGTAGGTGCGGGCAAGCCGTCAAAGAAGGGATCCGGAAAAGAAGGTGAGGGAAGGAAGATTATTATCAGGAACTTCATCGTAAGGGACGGGAAGGTTAACCTGGCTATGGCCGAGCTTGGTGGTAAGAGTCTAAGCGCGTCGCTACCGGATATTCACCTCAAGGATATTGGCAAGAAAAAAGGCGGTGCTTCCCCTGCGGAGGCATTTAAGGAAGTGTTCGCGGATCTGCATGAAAAGATTACTTCCCCTTCCGTAAATGATGCACTCAACAAGGGACTCAAGGCACTGGGCATAGGTGTCAAGGAGGTAGGTGAGGGCGCCAAAAAGGGAATAGAAACAGTTACTGATAAGGTCAAGGGATTGTTAGGCAAATAGCGCCCCGGCCCTGAATAGGGCCTGACCGCCATACAAGGAAAGGCAAACCAAATGACGCCGACCGGAAATAAAGCAAGTTACTTCCAAAAATTCCAAACCTTTGCCATTAATAGGATGGCTCCTTCCTCAGTCATAGAGAAAGACAGCCTTGCCTACTGGCGGGTGCGTATCCTGTTTGCGATTATTTTCACTGGGTTATTGTTAGGCCTTTTGACCTTCGTGCCCGCAATTGCCTTTGTGATAAAAGAAAACCTGTGGGGTCTTTTGATCTTCCATGGATTCGCCTGGGTAATTGGCCTTAGCCTCCTCTTGTTGCGTCGTCTAAGATATGAAGTACGCGCGGCAATAGCTTTGCTGATAGTCTATGCCATTGGATTGCTCGTAATTATTTTTGTTGGCCCCTTGAGTGGTGGTCCTGCGTGGCTGTTTGGTTTTGCAGTCCTTGTCGGGGTTCTCCTGGGATCAAAAGCCGCAATTATGGCATTGATCGTTAACGCGATCACTCTTACGATTACAGGCTGGCTTATCAGTGCGGGCTTATTTGGCAAGACGTTTCCATTTTTCAAAACCACGGAAGCGATGGTAGGTGCAGGTGCGAATTTCATTCTTTTGAACGCGATTGCCGCCATATCCGTATCCGTACTGGTTAAGGGCCTGGTCACAGCTCATCAGAAAGAAAGGGATTTGACCGATACCCTGGAAAAAGAAAGGTCACATCTGATAGCGGCAAAGGAAGAACTGGAGTCGGAAGTTGAGGAACGCAAACAGGCAGAGCACGCGCTACGGGAAAGCGAAGCAAACTATCAAGACCTCTATGACAATGCGCCGGATATGCACGTTTCAGTTGATGCAAAAACGGCTACTATTATCGACTGTAACCAAACATTTGCAGATGCATTAGGTTACACAAAAGAAGAAATCTTTGGCCGATCAGTCTTCGATATGTATGCGCCCGATAGTGCTGGATATGCAAAAGCACATGTATTCCCGATGTTCTTGAAGACCGGAACAATAGAAGGGGAGGAATTGCAACTGCAGCGAAAGGATGGTGGCGTAATAGACGCGTATTTAAGTGTTTCGGCCGTTCGTGATGAGAAGGGTGACATTATACATGGCAGATCCAGTTTGCGTGACATCTCCGACAAAAAGAAACTTGAAGCACAACTCCAGCGCGCTCAGAAAATGGAAGCGATTGGCACTTTAGCAGGGGGGGTGGCACATGATCTAAACAATATCCTGTCCGGCATTGTCAGTTATCCTGAATTGCTATTGATGGATCTGCCGGAAGGCAGCCCTTTAAGAAGACCTATCCTAACCATAAAAAAATCCGGAGAACGAGCTGCGGCTATTGTGCAGGACCTGTTGACACTGGCAAGAAGAGGGGTTGTTGCCACTGAAGTTACGAACCTGAATCAAATTATAGACAGTTATCTCAAATCTCCGGAGTGTGAAAAACTGAAAGAATTTCATCCAGGTGTCAAAATTGAAAGCGATCTTGAGATGGACCTGCTGAATATTATGGGTTCACCTGTTCATTTATCAAAGACTGTCATGAATTTGGTCTCTAATGCAGCAGAGGCAATGCCTAACGGCGGAAATATTTTCATATCAACCAAAAGCAAATATATTGATAAACCCATAATCGGTTATGATGATGTAAAAGAAGGTGATTATGTCATTTTTACGGTATCAGATAAAGGGGTAGGAATTTCATCGGAGAATATTGGGAGGATATTCGAGCCATTTTATACGAAGAAATTAATGGGTAGAAGCGGGACAGGATTAGGCATGGCCGTAGTGTGGGGAACAATAAAAGACCATAAAGGATATATTGATGTTCAAAGCACTGAAGGAAAAGGAACCACGTTTACCCTTTATTTTCCTGTAACCAGGAAGGAAATAGCGGGACGTGAAGAGGCCTTGCCAGCGGAAGAGTATATGGGCAAGGGAGAGACAATTTTGATAGTAGATGATGTTGAGGAACAACGTGAGATTGCATCCGGAATTTTAAAGAGATTGGGCTACTCAGTCACATCGGTTTCAAGCGGTGAAGAGGCGGTTGATTATCTGAAACACAATTCAGCAGATCTATTGGTATTGGATATGATAATGGACCCTGGAATTGACGGACTTGAGACATATGAAAGAATTCTGGAATTGCATCCTGATCAGAAGGCGATCATTGCAAGCGGATTTTCTGAAACAGACCGGGTCAAAAAGGCTAAAGGATTGGGTGCGGGTCAATATATTAAAAAACCTTATACTTTGGAAAAAATAGGAATTGCTGTCAAAAAAACATTGGGGTCAAATAGGGGAGCGGGACATCCATAAAAATCCAAGAAACCTATATTATGACAGGGCAATCCAGTTTCTTATGGATTTTCCCTCAATTAAACTAATTAGCCGGTGCAACGGAATAGCTGCTGTCCCATTTCCCCCATGAACGGCTTTTAGCGCCATTTTTCCATGACGCCCGGTAGCTGGAGCGGCCGGGAAGAATAGTAACCTTGACGGTCCCGGTCTGTCCGGGAGCAAGAATTCCGGCATGTACAGCTGCAACGGCAAGTTCTGAGTCATCGGTATAAATGTCGGTCCCGAAAAGATAGCCGGAGCCTTTACCCATGACCGAGAAGTAGTAAACAGACCCGTAATTACTTCGGTACAAAGTTAGATTGCCGGGATTCGGCAAAACCTGAGAGGTTGGAGGGGAAACTGCGCCGGTCTTGGGAATATATCCTTGTTTTTGAGGTACAAGGGTTTCGGTACCTTTGCCGTTTGCCCAGATTCCTTTGAGGACACCGTTCTCAGTTATGGTATAAGTAACAAGGCCGCCGTTCCAATTCACGTTAAGTATATTGGCAGACAAAGTGCCACTACCGTGGAATGTCTGTTTTCCGATTTTCCAGGTAAATTTGTAAGCGTTTCCTTGCCTGCGGATGAATACTCGACCCTGGTATCTGCTTCCATTGGGATTGGTGCCACTCACATGATATTCCCCTTCCAGCCCCTTAGGGGCTGCAGGAGATGTTGCACCGGGCTTTGGAACATAGGCAAGCTTCTGTTTTTCCTTTTCAAGCAGTTGCCGTTCGGCCTCAAGTCGCTTACGTTCCTCAAGAACCTTCCTTTCTGCTTGCAGCTTTTCTCTTTCACTTCGCAACTGTTCGAGTTCTTCAAAAACCTTATCTTTTTTATCAGGAGAATAATCAGCCGGAGCCTTTGCTTTGTCAACTTTCGTTGCAAATATGAAATCGCCCCGGTCGAGATGCGGGTTGTTGATCTTGCCGTATTGCGGATGCTGTCCTCCTCTGGTGTAATTCACAACTTTGTCCTGCAGGTGCATGCCAAGCTCGGAACCGGTAACGTAGCCATCGGTGTTAAGGTCAGCGTCCCCCTTAATGCCGTTCAGTAAAACAACCTTGAAAACCGATTTGTCAGGGACCTGTTCTCCTGCTCCCCCTGCGGTGATAAACTGCCTCACAGGCTGTATTGACTTCTCGGTAATGTCCACAGGCGCTGCCCTGACCAGGTTAAACAGAGATCCTGAAAAACAGGAGTCAAATATCATAAGAAAGTGCTTTGATTTGGCCTTGAGCGATAAGGCCTCGATCTCCTTCATAGAGACCGCTTTATTATCGAAGCCGATAGGATCTCGACCCTTTAAGGGACAGTCACTGGGAATAATGTATCCAAGCTCGGTCCCATCGGCAAGCTCTAGGGTTTCGCCGTGTCCTGCGAAGTAGAGGAGTAGTGCCTGGTTTTTCTCAGAGCCAATGCGGAATGCAACCTCATTTAGAGCAGTGTTGAGCTGTTCCGAGGTCGGGTTAAGAAGTGCCTTCACCTTAAAATCCAGTTCGTTCAGTGCCGAGGCAACTTCCTTGGCATCCTTGACGGCGTTTGGCAGATCAGGCCACACTTCATACTCACTTACCCCTATCACCAGGGCGTGGTAGGCCTTGTAAAGGTAAAGACTCTCACCGGATTTTGCCGTGACCCGGATACCCCTCTGTTTTGCAGAGATATTGCCGGCAAAGGCCCCCAGTGTGATAAGTGCGCATAGGATAATAATAAAAACCTTCCTCATACTGCTCCTACCGGACTAATGAAGAACTTGCCCATTAAGAGGGCACGTTGATTCTAAAACAGTTTATCGATAAATATTGAAAGATATAATTATCGTTTAAATCGCACCTCATGATTAAAAATTCCAATCGTATACTATCATACTTCATAAAAACGCATCAATCTAACAGAAAAATTTTTTACTGAACTATTTAACCTGTTCCTTGACTCCCGGCACCCTGGCCTAAAAAGCGATTTGTCATCTCCTCTTGTCTTTATGTTCAGTTACTCTATCGTAACAATCTTCAGGCAGCGGGGAATGTCTCAGAAATTGAAGATTGTCCCTCTTTCTTTCCCCTCACCAGGCAATGCGTCCCGTTGATTCGCCCCACTATCTCACCTGATGGATCGGTGAAGTACATCCGCTCCAGCTCCAGTGCATCCTTGTGCTCACTTACTCTCAAGCCATACTTCTTCAGAAATCGCTCCAGCTCTCCTTCCTCAATCCCGAAATACCACCGTTCACCCGCTTTTGCGACCGATTTTACGATGTCTCTTTCCCCATAACACGACCCTTCCTGCCGAAGAACCGAAGCCCGAACATAGTCGAAAACGACCTCGCTGCCCTCTCCTGCAAAATTCTCGATCACCTTGAACGTCTCGTCCACCGATTCCGGCTGCAAGTACATCAACAACCCTTCCAATACAAATAGACTTCTCCCGTCTCTAACAAACCCCGCTTCCTCAAGCTTGTCTGAAAGCGATTCCTTGTCAAAATCGATCGAGATGAATTCAACATTCGCTGGGATGCTCAGCCCTCGCTTCTCATACTGTCCAAGCTTCGCCTCCTGAGTGATCTGAACATCCAGCTCGAATATCTTCGTATCCCCGGCCTCTGTCTGGAAGCGCAATGCCCGCGTATCGAACCCGGCACCAAAGATCAGTATCTGATCAAACCCCTCGGCCAGAATTTCCTTGAAAACCGCATCGATGTATTTTGTCCGAGCGATCGTGTACTCGTAGATGCCATTCGGCGCCACGACCTGGCTGTAGAATTTTTTGATCAAAGGGATGTTCGCCACAAGCTTCATAAAAATCTTCAGGAAGGTCGGGACAAGCAGCAAAGCAATGTGATCATTGCTTCGATAGTGGCTATCGGACTCGAGTGACGAGGCAGCTCTAGATACACAGGTCCACTCTGCCGTCCTGGATGTCCTGGTATCTATCCTTCTCCCCGGCACTTTACTTTCCTTGAATTTGGGGTCGCCAAGATAACTAATTGACTTAAACAGTTTTTTTGCATGAAAACTAAAGGTTTAAGCCCTGAAAATGAGGAAAAAGCGGTCATATTATAGATATATTAAATGGTTAGTTTGGTTCGACCCTATTTTAAATTTTAAATCCATGAAATCGATTTTGAATGTTCCATTGCATCTATAAATCTAAATCATAATACCCCCTGCATACATTGAAACGATTTATGAGTACACCCCCTAACCACAAGGTTAGAATTTTGCTATCCCTCCAATATTTTTCGAAATTGTAGTCACGGGCATAACCGTAACTGCCCAGTAGAGGCATAGCATCACCAATAACCTTGACCGCCATCTCCGGGCCAAAAACCTTGGTTATATTGGCCCTTGTTGGATAAAACGCCTTGGCACTGGGACTCAGGCTATCCATGTGATCTCGTAAATAAGCTGTTGTCAAATAAAGCGTACGCGTCGTCTCGAGGGCAATAGCCATGTCTGCCAATACTACAGCTGTTGCAGAATGCTGGCGAAGAGGTTTATCCCCAACAACTCTGTGTTCCGAATAGTCAAGCACAATTTCAAATGCACCCCGAATAACCCCCGTGGCGATTGCGCAGGTTCCCAGGCCAAGGGGTTGCGTTTCAAAGATGCCGGCTGCGATTCCGCCAGGTCCTATCCCCCATTCCTTCGGCACCTTCACATTATCGAAGTAAGTTGGACAGTTCCTATCCGTACTGCACCCACATTTTTTCTCATCAGGACCTCGGGATAACCCTTCCCAAGGGTACGGCACATAAATAAGGACAACTCCTTCCAGGCCCAAATTAGGATCCACGGTGCAAACAACACATTGCAAATCACAGTCACCGGTGTTGGTTGCCCAAATTTTGGAGCCATTGATCACCCATTCATTACCCTTTAGCTCGGCCTTTGTTCTAATCTTGCTTGCTTCAAAGTGCGGGTTTTCAATATCGGCGCCACCGCCACCGTGTGAGCCGCCCGGTTCAGTCATGTTATAAGAGCATATTTTCACCTCGTTTGCGCAAAAACCAGGCATGAACTCATTGAGTACGGCCTCATTATTGGCCGTCAGTGCCGGACGCCAACCCCACCTTGTGCAGGCGTAATAGACCGCAATGCCTAAATCCCCACGGGCCAGCTCTTCGGAGACGAGACAGTCACAAACTGCGGAAGTATATCCTTCTCCGCCATATTTTTTAGGAAAAGAGAGCTTTTGCAGGCCAATGTCGCAAATGCCTTGGCGAATTTTATCCGTTAATTTGTAATCCGTGTCATCATCAAGAACATTTCGGATCGGCATTATCTCTTTGTTGACAAATTCATGAACCGTATGCTGTATCATCCGTGCATCTTGAGATACCAAAAAATCTGGAAAATAGGCTTCTGGATCCTTAAATCTCATGGGTGCCATTTTTTCATTTCCTCCTCGCTATTCTTGCAGCCAGACCTCAAGAGAGCTTATCTCCAGCCGCCTGGCCGGTTGTCCAGGCGACGTGCTCGGAACCTTCACCTCCCAAAGCCGAAAACCCCCATCAACTTGGTTTTTTACCAGCATCCCGCCCCTACTATAGGGCCTAAACAAGGTCATATTATTAGTAGTTACAAATAGTTGGCTTGGCGACCCCGGTTCAGGCACACCGGCATGTTAAACCCGTTCTATATTGTTAGAAGATGTTCGTTGTTTTTTAAAATGTCAGTTAATGGAAGCCCCCAATACTTGACTTCAATTTGTAGTTTTTCCAAAATTTCTGTTACCCCCAGTTGATCCGCACAGGCTTTGCATGCGGTTATATGAACACCTGCATCCAATGCTTCCTTAATCTTTTTTTGAATATTGGCATCCTCACTCACCAACTTAGCAGTCGCTCCCCAAACAATGAGTGTTACCTTTTCCCACCAGCTATGAATGAGAGAATTGACCGTATACATGAAAACCATCTTTTCAGCTGTAATCGGATTATCATTAGTCCACAATACATAGAGATGTGTCTTATCCATTTAGTTTCTCCTTTTGTCTTT
>CAZENC010000018.1:0-16243 GCA_964513115.1 uncultured Desulfobacteraceae bacterium
CCACATAGGCCAGGTGCTGACCCGTATTGTCGATAACGCCTAAATCAACAAATGCCCCTGCCCTCAGATTCATGACCTCAAATACATGTGAAAGGTTTTTTTCATCGATCATATCGTTGAAACTATGTGTATCGGCCATTGCGCTAAGAATAGCTGTACGTTCCTTTAAAAACAGATCAATAGCCTGGGCCTGGGCACCGGCGCGATATTTTATCTGTTCTTCGGTCTTGTCCGTGCACATTTTCGCAACTTGGTAATACATGGTCACACCAAGTATGATAAGCGGCGCAAAAGAAACCAGCAATGTAACGGTAATAATCTTTTTTTGAAGATTTGCATAAACCGAGCTTTTCATAAGAAATTACACCACCTTTTTCCCGATCAAAAAAATTTTGACACTGTAGCCTATTAAAGGAATTGCTTCAGATATCTCCGCTTTTCCTTAACAGCAAAGTAGCCTCCGCCTTTCTGATGCGCTCCTCCTGTTCATCCTTCCTCTTTCTGGCTCCTTCCATTTTGGTTGTCAGATCGTCAAAATCCGCGGGCTTCATAAGATAATCGAAAGCGCCCAATTTCATCCCTTCAACAGCCGTCTCAGTTGTACCATGTCCTGTCAGCATAATGACTTCAATTATAGGGAACCTCTTTTTTATCTCCCTTAATGTTTCGATGCCGTCCATGCCCGGCATTTTGATATCCAAAATCACGACATCAATATTTTCCTTCTCTAATATTTCAAGGCATTCCCGGCCGCTATAGGCAGGTGTTACTCTTTCTCCCACCTCTTCCAGTCTCAAGGAGAGCATTTCCACGAAGTCCTTCTCATCATCCACCAGCAATACCCTGGTTGGTATTTTGACCATAACACTTATCTCCTTTAAAAGTCTTACTGATTTTGGAAAAATTTAACCCATTTAAATCATCTTGCCTAACAAATCGAAATCATGACTTCCTGTCAATTCCTTTTTTACCTCAAGATATTTCGGCAGTCTTATGCGAAAACTTGTCCCGCTACCAAGCTGGCTTTCAACCTTGATCGTTCCTCCCAATTTTTCAACAATACCTCTAGCAACGAACAGCCCCAGACCTGTGCCTTCACCGGGAGGTTTTGTGCTGAAAAATGGTTCGAAAATCCTTTCCAGGTTTTCTTTCGGGATACCTTGCCCTGTATCCTGAACTATAAGTGCCACTTCCTCAGCAATCGGTTCAAGCCTGATAGTGACATTACCTCCAGACCCGGTAGCATGTATGGCATTGGTTAAAAGATTAAGCACGACCTGTCTTAACTTGTAGGGGTCACTCCATATAATATTTTCCGGAATATCCATTTCCTGGACAATCTCAATGTCCTTGTCTGCTGCTTCCCTTTTTACCAACTGAACAGCTTCATCTGCCAGTTTCTTCAGATTCACTTCGGCCAGGACAGAATCCTCTTTTCTCGCAAAACCTAATAGCTGAAGCGTGATTCTCTTGGCCCTTTCAACGCCCTTTTCAATCTTGTTAAGGGCCATATCAAGGTCATGCCTGCGTGGTATTTCCGTAAGTTCTTCTTTTTTCAAGATTTGCTTTATCCATCCGGCGGATTCCTTGATAATCGCTAATGGATTGTTGATTTCATGGGCCACGCCGGCAGCTAAAGTCCCTAAAGACGCCAGTCTCTCGGTTGCAATCATCTGCTGTTCCATCTTTTTCCTGAATTCCGCTTCCTTAAGCTTTTCCTCTCCCCGCCTTATCTTATCATAGGCATGTTTTATCTTCTCTAATAAATGATCCAGTTCAATTGGCTTGCTGAGATAATCAAAGGCCCCGGCCTTAATACCTTCAACGCCATCCTGGGTCGTTGCATGGCCTGTTAGGAGTATAACTTCTATTTTCGGATATTTTTTCTTGATATGATGGAGAGCTTCAATTCCGCTCATTCCGGGCATTTTAACATCTAATACCACCACATCCATAGCCTTCTTCTCAAGGACTGACAGGCATTCCTCTCCGCTCGCTGATTGCTCAGAGACAATGCCCCTTAATTTCATACGCTTTGCAATGGTCCGCCGGAATTCTTCTTCATCGTCAACCAGAAGAAGTTTTATGCCTTCCATGAATAAAAATTTCCCTATTTTTAAAGATTTTTCAATTGCTTAGGCATGGCCTTGAGGTCTTTTCTGAGTGACTGTCGGGAGGCCGCCGTCGGTTTCACGACTTATCAGTGGGGGAAACCGCAGCCCCGAGCTTGTCGAGGGGAATGCGGAGGGGGTAAAACTCCCCCGCAGATAAGTCGTAGAAAAGACCAGGCCGGGAGACCCGGAATCGAAGAAAAGGCCTCAAGGCCACACTGCTTCTACCCCACCGGAGGTGGGGAGCAGGCTAATAAAGTATTTAAACCCCACAATCTGCAATAAAAAATTCAAGATATCTTAAACCAGGCCTAAAATCTTCCACCACACAGCCGCTACCAATATAAGAATTCCTAACAAGACAGGCGTGGCAACAAGGCCCACTTTTGTAATATCGGAAGCCTTAAAATACCGGTAGCTATAGGCAATTGCATTCGGCGGGCAACCGATCACCAAAAGCATGGCAAAAGAAGTGGCTGTCCCTAGGCACAGGGCAATTACAGTAGGGTCGACGCCTTCCAACTGTGCCATGGGAATCACGATAGGTAAAATCAGGGCCGCTGCAGCCACATTGGCCATGGCGTTCGTTACAAGTGCCCCAAAGAGTCCCACGCCTGCAAACAGAAGAAGCCAGCCTCCACCCTGAACATAAGGGAAAAAGAGATTGGCAAAGTAAGTGGCGGCCCCTGAATAGCCCATTGCGAGACCCAAGGAAATACCCCCTCCAAAAATAAACAGGGCCGTTCCCCACTCAAGGTTTTCATGAATGTCTTCCCATTTCAGGATGCCAAAAAGGATCAATCCGGCCACCCCTAACATTCCGGTTACCGAATAGTGCATACCGTGAAAGCCTTTTGTCAGCCATAAGAGAAAAGAAAAACCAATTATAATCAGGGTCTTCTTTTCCATGGGGCTCCAGGGGCCAAGATCCTCGTCAAATTCAGGAAGTTTAAATTTCGGGTCAGGCCGAAAAACAAAGTATACTATCAACACAGCCGCCGGTACAGTGAGAAGGGCCGCCGGCATAGCGTATTTTATCCACTCGAAAAAGGTAATCTCAATACCTGTAAACTCCTTGAGAAAGGCCGCTGCTACCATACAGCGGCCACCACCTACGAGCGATCCCATGCCCCCGCAGGAACAGGCAAACGGTAATGATAGCATCATGAATTTGGCGGTGTTTGTATGAGGATCAATGCCCACGGCCCTCATTAGCGGGAGCATAGTTACGATGCCTATGGCGGTTGCTGCCGCATCATGCATGAATGAAGATGAGATACCGAGTCCCATGGAAATGATAAAGGTAAAGCGAACAACGCTGTTTCCAGCTTTCTTTATGATAAAAAATCCGAGTCGCTTGGTAAGTCCTGCCTTCTCCAGGGAGATAGCAAAAATCAGGCAGCACATGATAAACACTACCACAGGGTGCATGTAAGGTGCCCATGCCGTTTTAACATCACTAATTCCCATGAGGACCAAAAATACGGCAATGCAGATTGCAGTAATCTCTAGGGGGATAGGCTCCGCCACAAAGAGAAAAATTAGCACCACCAAAACAGCCAAAAATCTCTTGGCCTTCGGAGACAGCCCATCGATATAGCTGACTTCGATGCATGACATTTGCAATTCCGCGGCCTTCGCTTGCAAAAAAATCCCTGTAGATTTTTCGCTGCCCGGATCTTTCGCCTCTATGACATATTCCGCAGCCAGCTCTTTATCTTTAGATATCATGGTAAAGTGCTGCCCTATATGCTGAAAGAATTTCAGGCCAGGATCACCTGTTATCTTGAACTTCGTCCCCTCCGGTCTGGGTAAGAGCAGAACAACAATCCCAAGTGCAAATGCCAGACAAAGCTGGAACCATGTTGATTTGAAAAACATTTCTCCTCCTTGTTTGAGATGTAATATATAAATGCCACAAGTCGGAACTCAATTCGCCCAGATTATTATGTCCCATGAGCGCCAAACAAATAGTACATTTTTTCACAACTTACCATACAAAAACCCCCTCAATCATAAAGCGAAACCCTCAGAACAAAGCGTCTCACTGTTAACCCAGCATGGCATGAATATCTTTATTGACCTTTGATCGATAGTAACTCACTTTGGAATCATTGCCCATGATCATGTCGAGCTGCCTGGTATGCATAGTCATGTAACCCAATATTATTAGACGACTTTTCATGAAATCCTCTTCGTAATCCTCCAAGCGGGCGATCAGGTTATCTTCCTTCACATCTACCCTGAAGCCGTACTTCTCCAATATTTCCTTTACAAAAATAATCCTCCTTCGCTTCCTCTGATAGTCCGCAGCTCCACCCTGGTATTGGAAACTGATATAATTTTCACTCGATCTGTCACTCACAAGGGTCTCCACGGTGGAGAAGTGAAAGCCGAGTCTGGAAGTCAGGCTGCAATAGTTTTTGGAAATCATAAAATAATTCCGATCCGCATACTGCGAACGCATACCCGGGACCAACGAAGTATTTGCAGTTGCCTGGAACATGACCGACATAAATCCCTTCCCGTCAACGGGTGGTGGGCCTGCCCAGGGCACCGCTGTAATCCCTTCCCATAGGGCCAGCATGGGAATTGAGCATATATTTTCCAGTTTTACGTGCTTTCCTCCGACCTCCTCATAAAACCCGTCGTCAAGATTAAGGACCCACCACTGCATGGGAACTTCACATAGGAGTTGTTTGCTTGAACGTTCAAGGAAATGATGGTCTTTCCCGAATCTGAACATCTCTTCCACCGCCTTTTCATGACAAAAACGGGTGATGTCATGGAAGGTCCTGCAATTGTCGGGTCTAAATTCGGGCGCCTCGGGATCCAAAAGATTTAAAGGAATTATAAGCCGGGAAGCCCCATTCAATGCCTCGAAAACCGGGCTTCCCTGCATAAGGTTTTTGGATTTTCCCGTCTTTTTTAGAAGATCATCCACACGACCCTCATAGACATATAGGGAATCAGCATCAACAGTTACTACTTGTCCATTATTAAGTTTGTCGATGGCTCCTTCCAGGCCAAAAAGGGCAGGCACACCGAACTCTCTCGACACATTACCAAGATGTCCGGCAATACTACCCTGTTCTGTAACAACAGCGGCCGCCCGATTCAGTAGTGTAGCCCACCTGGGGAGGGCTTGGGCCGTCGCAAGGACGGCTCCTTCGGGAAATCGAAAGGTATCAATATCCTTTTTTACAACGTAGACCGGACCTGCAGCAGCCCCTGGGCTTGCAGTCATACCTCCCTGAAGGAGTACTGAATCTGTCCTTTGTTTCCCGGTTTTTTCTTGATATCTAGATTTCTGCTGGACATCCGTCTTTTGGAGAGGTCTACACTGCAGGAGCGTAATGGAACCGTCTTCCTCAACGGCCCATTCAATATCCTGAGGAATACCATAGTACTCCTCGAGTCTCACGGCCAAGCGTGCAAGTTCAATTGCATTCCCATCACTCAAGGAGGGCAGGTTGCGTTCTTCATCATTCACGTCAAGCCGGCAGACACCTTCATCCGCATAGCACATGAATTTTTGGTCCTTGACAGCGATCTCCTTTCGGATGATCTTTACGGGATCACCCCGGGAAACAAGAAAAAAGTCGGGGTTAGTGCTGCCGTCAACCACTGATTTGGGAAGGCCCCAGACCGAGTTAATGACTATTACATCATCCCTGATTCTCATGGGGTCTCTTGAGTAAACGACGCCTCCGGCTACCGCGTCAACCATGCATATACACCCTACACACATGGGCACATCTTCATCACGGATACCCCTGTTAAACCGGTAGGACATGGCCGGTACCCCGTATTTGCTGGCTATAATCTCCTTGTACGACTGGATAAGATTTTCTTCGCTTACATTGAGTTCTGAACGATACTGGCCTGCAAAAGATGTTCCTGCAAGGTCTTCTCCTAAAGCACTGCTGCGCATTGCAACAGTAGGTCCTTTTTCTGAAGCCCCCTTTAAGAGACTATAGTTTTCCATAATATCCCGCTCAAGGTATTCCGGGAGCGATGATCCGATGATGAGCTGTTGAATGGCTGCGCTGAGATCGTAAAGCTTATCCACCCTGTCTACATCAGTAGCCTGAATGCGTTTGTCTATTTCCGCCTGGAGTTCATTTTGCTCCATAAACCTATGGTAGGCCTGTGCCGTGATGACGAATCCATCAGGAACTTGCAATTGAATCCGGTTTCTGATTTCCCCTAGGTTCGCAAGCTTGCTGCCGACCTGATCCGCCATATCCCTGTCCACATCTCGAAGGGGAAGAACCAAAGGGCCTTCTTTAGTTGCGGTTTTGGGATAAATAAACGGATTTATTCTCTTTTGTATTTCTTTGAACCTCCCATAGAGCGTTTCATACTTTCCCGCACTCAATTCATTCAAATGCCTGACGATTTGGAAGACACTTGTAGAAACACTGGTACTTCTGGACCTGACAAAAGACATCCCAAAAGGCCATGTCCCCCTAAGGGCCTCTTCCATCTCCGCCATGATCTCTAAGGCCTTGTTATTTGCATTTAAAAGCAGCTTAAACTGGTGGTATCTGCCCTTGAAGGCCGCACGCAGTTCTTCAACATTAGCGGATTTTTCAATTTCCCTCTTAGAAAAAATACTTTCAAAAAATCTGGAAATTCGGCCCATGAGATCGCACTGTATCTAAAAAAAGGCCAAGGCACGGGGAAAGTAATCTGCCTTAGGCCTTTTTATAGGAAATACCTTCGATTTTTGATTGATTATTTTAGATATTGCCATCAATACCCAATCTTCAATCGCCAATCAAAAATCACAAATGGTCAGTGTCCAAGCCTAAGCCCCCATCCCTCAAACATGAACATAATGGCAAAGCCGTACCACAGTGTGTAAGCCACATAAAAAATTAATGAGAATATTACAACGCCAAAACGGTCGCCAATCTTTTGAGACTCAATTCTATAATAGTTATAAGATGACTCCACGGCCTTGTTAACAACCAAAGAAATTATCTTGGCCTCTTTAAATTTCTTTTGATTTTTCAGCTCTTTATCCATCTCTTTAAATGCCTTCCACCAGTTGAAAAGCGCCTGTCTCTCATTGTAGCCGTATCTTTCTGAGACCTTCTTTCCATCATTGTGATACATGGCATCAGCATCGGCGAGACAGCTTTCCAGGATCTTGCCCAGGTTACCGGTTACCTTCAACTGCGACCCTGTTACTGCCGCTTTGGCGCCACTCATTTTAAAAAGTAAAGCTGTTTGTTTTGCCTGGCCCGTATCCGCCATTGTCAATGTTACGCTTACTTCCGTACCCACGAACCTGTCTGTTTCTCCCTTGACCTTCGGGATATAATAGGCCGAGCCCTTTGATATGGAGTTGTATAGGGAATCCAAGTATTGCAGGGCGTTTTGCCCGTTGAAAACAGGCGAAAACATTATAATTAGTACAACCGCAAACACAATTACCATTCCAACGCCGCCATAAAATTCCTTTTTATGCGCAATCATATTTTCGCCCCCTCTCCCTTAAGGATCCCAATATTTTTGAGAAAAGTACCGATAACCCAGACTCCGAATCCGCCTATGACAATGAAAAAGGCCCAAACCCCGATATTCTCTAAGACGGCTCCTGCCTGCTTCGATATTGGGATCACATTCATTTGTCCAAGCTTTGCGGGAAGGGCAAAAATTCTATTAACAAAACCGGCCAGCACAGCCATAGCGTAAAAACCTCGGATAGTAATCCCGGGCACCACCTTGGTTACCATAGCGCCGACCTGGATCCCAAGCAAAGATCCCAAAAGCATGCCCATAGCCAATGTGTAGAAAATAAACCCGTAGATTGCGTACTGGCTTATTGCTGCGTAGCCTGCAGTGAAGATGATCTGGAATATATCTGTCCCCACTGTGGTCATGGAAGAGACTCCCAACATATATACGAATATAGGGAATGTCAAAAAGCCGCCACCAACCCCCATAATGCCCGCTGCGAGTCCGACAAGCGCGCCGCTGAGTACCAGGAATATCCACGAAATACTCCGGCCGCCAGGGACAAAGTCGTAATCAAATTTGATCATGGGGGGGATCTTCATGGACTGAAGTTTCTGTGGCAGGTTTCCCATCTCTGCGCCTTCTATCTTTGCGCCGGGAACATCCTCAAGCTGGTTATGTTCTTCTTCTTCAAATGTATCACTCCCTCCGTGAGGGGCGGCAACCTGTCTCTCGGACTTCCTCGCTTTAAGAAAATCGAGCATGGCATAGGCTCCCAAAAAACCCAACATCAGGGAATAAATTGTCGTAATAAAAGCATCACTGAGAACCGGGTTTATCTCGTAAAGGACACGGTTGATTACCCCGCCGAATGTAGCGCCTATAATCGCCCCGATCAAAAAAACCGCGGCCAGTGGTACAGAGACGTTTCCCAGCTTCCTATGGATAACACTTCCCATTATGGCCTTTGCAAAGATATGGAAGAGATCTGTTCCAACCGCAAGTATCCCTTTGATGCCCGCACTCATCAGGGCGGGGGCAATTACAAAACCACCGCCGGCACCTATACAACCCGTGATCAGACCTGCTCCAAGTCCAATGAGTATTGATACAATAAAGATGCCTGTCGAATAGAAGGCCGGGCTGTATGCCTTTTTGCCCCCTAATACCTCTGGAAGGGCCCCTCCAATCTGTTCAGCAAATGCAATGCCTACCAATATAACGGGAAGGGTAAGCAGACCGAGTATGATCAGCCGCCTTCTGTCCCCAAGAATGGTATTGGAAATATCAATCTCCCATCTCGCATGGGCCTTTGCACCCATCATCATAAACCTGCCCCACTGTTTAAAGAAATTCATTTCAATCCAACTCCTTCCTGCTTTATAGACTTTTCATTGCCGTTTATGAGAACCTCAGCCGTGGCAAAAACATTATTCAACCGATTCAGCACCCTCCACAAATTTTATTTTTTCTACCTGTATAAGTTTTTTCTTATAGGCATCCTGGATCTTATATAAAAGCTCATCAATATCTACTGGTTTCATAAGGTAATCAAAAGCCCCAAGTTCCATTCCTTCTATGGCAACCTCCAGGCTTGCATGACCCGTTAACATGATTACCTCTACCAGGGGATAACTTTTTTTAATCTCTCTCAGCGTCTGAATGCCGTCCATTCCCGGCATCCTCACGTCCAAGACAATAACATCCACCGGTTCCCTTTCTAACAGCTCAATGGCCTTTTCGCCGCTTTCGACCCCGATGACGTTAATGTCTCTCTTTTTCATGCGTTTGAGCAACGTTTCCAGGAAATCCACTTCGTCATCCACGAAGAGGACGTTCAAATCATTCACACGCCTCACCTCCTCAACTTGACGGCTTCTCTTATCTTCTCCAAAAGTTCTTCCAGCTCACAGGGCTTCGTAAGATAATCGCAGGCCCCATATTTCATCCCTTCTTTCGCCGCCTGTTCCGAACCGTGACCTGTCAACATGATAACGGGCATGTCCGGATCCATTTTCTTGAAAATCTTGAGCACCTCAATACCATTCATGTCTTCCATCTTGAGGTCCAGGACAGCCACGTCAAAATCCTGCTTGCGGAGCGCCTGTATACCCTCTGTTCCACTGAGACATTTTGTCACATCAATATTCCTCTTGGCCATTCTATTTGAAAGGACATTCACATAACCCACTTCATCGTCAATCAAAAGCAAATTGATCCGGTCAGTTCCTGCCTTATCTTTCTCTGACATGATCTTTCTCCCGGGTAACTCGTGATAAGGTCTTATTCGGTCCCATGCAAAGAACTGCATATTCATGCATACGACTTTTTTCTAAGTCGTGGCAACAGCCTCTTGTTGCTCTTTTTCTTTTTGCTTGGTCAACGGGATACGGACATAAAAAGTGGTCCCGACATCCACTGTACTTCTAACCTCTATTTCTCCTCCCATTTTTTTTACAATGCCGTAACATATGGACAGACCTAATCCGGTACCTTTTCCAACTTGTTTGGTGGTAAAAAAAGGATCAAAGATTCGGCCCAGGTTTGCCTTGGGGATGCCGGGGCCGTTATCTTCCACTGTCACCACAACATGATCTTCTTCCAGTCTGCTGGATATATCCAGGATGCCTCCTGTCTTTTCCATGGCATCAAGGGCGTTATTTATCAAATTGAGAAAGACCTGCTGCAATTCTGATAGGGAAACCTCTAAAAAGGGCAGATTACTTCGAAAGTTTGTGTTTATTGTCACATTGCTGTATCTCGCCCTTTGTGCCGAAATAGCCACCAGTTCCTCGAGCATGTCATTGAGATGAACTTCCTGGATCGTCGAATCGGTTTTCCTTGCGAAGCTTAATAATTTATAGGTTATTTCCTTGCAGCGCTTCCCCTGGGTCCGAATCTGTTTTAATGACCGTTGGAACTCATCCAGGTTCTTCCCTTTCTTAAAATCTTCCTCTTCCAACAAATCCTCTATCCACCCTGCTTCTTCAACCATAATGGCAACGGGATTGTTGATTTCATGGGCTATCCCTGCGGCCAGTTCCCCCACTGATGCAAGCTTCCCTGTTTCAATTATCTGTTCGTCCATCATCTGTCTTTCTTCATCCATCTTGGCCACACGATAGGCCATCTTTGTGGAAAGCACATAAGCCAAACTCGTAATGGCAAGCCCGCCCAGTATAATAATTGCAAACGCCACCTTCAGTGCCCTCCGGAAATCCGAAAAGGCATCAGATAATTTCTGCTGGTATACCAAAAGCCAGTCACCGTCCTTTAGAAAGGCTGCCACATAAATTGCCTTTTTTCCTGACTCATCCTTTCTCTCCACGATCTGGATGTCATCCTTTTTCTCCAGTTCAGCGCGCATGAATTCCAAATATGGCCCTTTTTCCGGCATAATGTCAAAAAGCGGTTTGGTCTGTAGATCTCCTTCCCTGTTCAGGATAAAGGCAAACCCTGTTTCCCCGACACGGATGTTCCCCACAAGATTGTTGAAGGCGACAAAATCGATGGTGGCCCTTATTATCCAGGGCTCTCCCTTCCAGTTATCTCTTACCGTTACTATGAAGTGAGGAAGACCGCGAAGACCCAAAAAAACATCACTTATAACATACTCCTTCTTCATAGCGGTCTCAAACCATCCGGCCATTGAATAGATGGCCTTTCCCAGTTTAAAGGGCCCGGCATAGGCGACCTGAAGACCTTTTGAGTTGATGACACCCAAATCCACAAAAACAGGGCCATATCCTTTCTGAAGGATCTCTAATCTATCCCTCAGGAAGGATTCATCACTCAACTCTTCAAAGCCGAAGGTCTTGGCCAGGACCCGGATATCGGCGAGCTTCTCCACCAGGAATCCATCAATATTCTGCTTGTGTTTCAGGACTAATTCTGCCAGATGGGCATGGACTTTTTCATGATAGGATCTGTTGAACTCGTAAAGAATGATTCCGCTTACCAGGATCATGGGCGTGATAGAAAAAACAATAACGGTAAAAAACCTTTTCCTGAAAAATGCAGGGTAATCTGTGATTCTTTTTTCTTTACTCTTGATCATAATTGGCACCACCTTGTGATACCGGCATATATCTATCCAGTAAAAAAATCAGTATGCTATTCAAGGCCGTGTACCGACAGTGCTTCCTTGACCCTGGCTTCCCTGATTTTTTCTTCGTGGTCTTTCTTTTTCCGTGTAGCCTCGTCCACTTTGGTCACCAACTGCTCCATATCGCAAGGCTTCATCAGGTAGTCGTAAGCCCCCAACTTCATACCCTCGATAGCGGACTCTACCGTAGCGTGGCCTGTCAGCATGACAACCTCGATTAAGGGAAATTTCTTTTTAATCTCCTTCAGTGTTTCAACCCCGTCCATACCGGGCATTTTTACGTCCAGGATAACAACATCCGTATCTCGATGTTTTCCAAGCGATTCCAGGGCTTCATTACCCGTAAAGGCAGTAAGAACGGCCAGATTTCTCTTTTCCAGACGTTTTACCATGGTTTCCACAAAAGGGACTTCATCATCGACTAACATTACTAACGGAGACTTCATGGCAAATTTTCCTCCTTTGTTCAATATCAGATTGCCGGCTGAAACGACTCGCCCGCATATTCTCTCTCAAGGTAAAATTCTCCCTGATTAAGCGCCGGCAACATGAAAATAGGCCTTTTCAGGGAGGCGAATAAATGTTCTCTTGTGGATTTCTTCGGCTAATGGGCACCGCTTTCCATTACCCCCCTGGCCGTCTCTAAAATCCCTTCAGGAAAACCCACAATGTTAAAGACCACTAAAAATCCGATTACCCAGACGACAAGCATGCATATGATAAAAAGAAGAAATCCGTATTTCAGAAAATCAAGCGGGTGAATTGCCCTCTCGCCCGTGTCCGGGTATATGCCCAGACCGTAAACAATGGCGTTGTTGGGCGTGCCCACGATAAGGAAATGGGCAAAAGAGGTTGCAAAGGCCACGGCAAGGCCCACCGCCCACGGCTCACCCGCAACACCCGTCATGATGCCCATGGGAATCACAATCGGCCCCAAAAGCGCTGTAGTGCCCGCATCGGACATGAAATTGGTCATCAGACCGGAGAGCCCTGATAGTCCGACCCACAGGCCAAAACCCTGACTCATGCCCACGGTTCCAAGAATCTTCAGGAAGCTTTTTGCAAGCCACAGGGCCGCACCGCTTTCCTTGAGAAGGGCACCCAGGGTAAGGGCGCCGCAGTACATGAACCATGCATCCCAGGATATACCCCCCAGGATTTTTCGCCAGTCAGTTGTCCTGAACACAACCGGAATCAAGAGCGCCAAAAGCGAAGGCCCGCCCAGACCAAGCTCTTCTCCGCCCAATATCCAGAGAAACAAAATCAGCAACAGCATCCCGAATGTGACATATTCCGGGTATGTCATCTTTCCCATCTTTTGAGTCTCTTCCTTGATGGCTGACAGACCTGGTGTGAGATCCCTGGTCTTTATCTTCCTCCCGAACAGTACAATCATATAGACAGCCACCAGTACCCCAAGAATAGGTACCATGGGAAACCCGTATTTCATCCATGTGAAAAAGTCCATGGGAATACCATATTCACTCCAGAATCCCATCATAATAACATTACGACCGCCGGCTGCCGGGGAGCCGATTCCCCCAACGTTCAGGGAATAACAAAGGGCAAAGAGTAAAAACTTTGCCAGGGCCGGATCATGCTTCGTCTCTTCGCCGCGGCTACCGACCGAGATCGCACCAAAATAAACCGCCATCATTACGGGCGTCATAAAGGCACACATGGCATGGGCAGAGATAAAAGAGCCTACAACAGACATACTTATGCACAAGACAAAAATGGGAACCAGGAACCCTTTTGTCCAGCCCAGAAGCCATGTAGCCAAACGCTTATGGAAACCAACATCCACGACAGCTACACCCATGGCCAGGACACCTAACAGGAACATGGGAGCATCACCAGCGAAGGTCTTTCCGATCATGCTACGGGGTAGGAGATGGAGAAAGTATGCCAGAATCGGCATTAGGATACCCGTTAATCCGATGGGTATAGCCTCTGTGGCAAAAAAGATGACTGCCATGGGGATGATTCCAAGCACGATCATGGTCTTATGAGCAGCTTCAGTCGCATCATGCGCTACTTCCCATTCAATGAGCTTTTTGGCAAACCCGTATTCTTCTACAACATCCAGCACACTCTGTGGCGTTGGCAGGACAAACCCAACCACGATAAAAATACCCAGCCCGATGCAGATCCATAATATCTTGTTAGAAAGGATGCTTCCTTCACCCTCACCATGTTCGATTTCATGGGTCATAAACAAGGTCCTCCTACACTTCTAGTTAGATTTCACAGGTCTTCATGGTCTGGAAGATGTGTTTAAATACATCAGTAAGCCTCAATATCCCTACTATGTGTTTCTCCTTTGTCACAAGCAGCGATTGATGCCGACCCATGACCAACTGGTGAACTGCCTGGCCCAAGGACGCAGTTTCATCTATATATTCGCCTTCGGTGGGTGTATACATAAAATCCGTCACTGGAACCTTGGCCGCTTTTCTGCACATATCAAGCAGAGGCCTATCGAATAAGGAGTAACGCTCGAGCATGGATTTTAGGAATTGCGGACTGAAACCGGCACGGGATAATACGCCATGGTCTCCCATGTTTACGTATTTTGGCTCCAGGGCCCTGAGAACATCCAACTGGCTTATCTTACCCACGATCTTCTTATTTTCGTCATATACCAATATTGCCCTGTGTAGATAAGTATACCTTGTTCGGTCAAGTTCCTCATGAGCCTTCTCAAGCGCCATCACCGCATCAAACATGGAGGCATCTATAGACACAGTGACGTATTCCTCAAGGGGCACCATCAAATCTTGTACGACTATTTCTTTCATATCTGCCCTCCTGTTCGGTCTCGATCAAGACCCCCTAAATTTACATAGAACAGCAAAATTGTAGCAGGTGCTTCGATTTTCCCATCTTTTACCTTCAGAGTGGGCTTAATGCAAGCCTTTTGTAATATTTGCCGGAAGGATTATAGCAAAAACAATTAAATGTTTGATTTAACGGATAAAACAAAGCAGGTTTTTCGGGTGTGCGGGCCTTCACCTTGCCCTTATTCTTCTGGATTCCGGCTCCTACTAGCAAGCCGATTTTCGACGATTTTTAGATATTCTTATGGTAAATGCAACAAAGCCCGATGCCTTAAAATCTAATGATACGATAAAAATTATTGAAGCCGCCATCGATGACTGGAAGAAGCTGTGTGTCTGAATCAAAAACGGTAAGTCGCGCCTGCCTTAAGCACCTCAGTCTCGGCATCGAGTTCTCTCATCATGCGGCCGAGGGCATGGTCACAGGTGTCGTGTCCCGAAAGATAGACTCTCTTGGGGCCAGCACTATTGATGGCGGCAATGGCTCGGCTCAAGTCCTCGTCGGTAATCCGTTGCCAGACAGGCTTGCCTGTGCCGATCATCATCTGCAGCTGGATGCCGGCGCGGTTGCCTCTCCCGCCAGTCACAGGGAAGTGAAGCCCGCCACCAATGGCGTACAGAGGCTCATTAAACAGACGCCCCACCATCTCCAGAATAACCTCAATAGTCGGGTGGCCGCAGCCGGTGAAGACAACCAAACCCTTGTCTTTGACACGAGCCACCAGCGCCTGTTCCTCCGTGAAACCAAACACAAACAGGCTCCGGGCCAAAGGACCAGTGGAAGCGATACCGGCAGTCAGTAACTGGGGCCTTTCGACCAACTCGGCCTTGAATCCTTTGGCCCCAGCTCTATCAGGCAGGAAGCAGCGCTTTGGCTCCGGCGACATTAATTCATCAGGCACTCTCACTTGTCGAGATCGCTGGGCAGGGATCCCTCCCATGTGGTCACAGTGAAGGTGCGAGATGGTCAAGGCCTCCACCTGATCCAGATTGAAGCCAAGCTTCGCAGCGTTGTGAGTTAAAGCCGGGTGGGTTGGGCCAAAACCGACATCATACAGCATCGAGCCTAATTCGGTGTTGAACCAATAGGACACTCCTGCATCGCCCATGAATCCTTCCTTCGTTTTCAATTCCACCAGCACCGTTAACTCCAAATAATCAAGTTCGGGCATCTCAAGGGGCTCAGCCTGGCTTATGCGTTCCTGGTTGAGTTCAGCAGCCCGGGCGCGATCTTCCTGGAAGTGGCGGTTTCTGATAAGTAACCAAGGGACGATAACCGGGGAAGCCACAGCCAAAAATGGCCACCATACGGGGGATATACGAAATGACATGTTCAAATCTCCTTTGAATTGTTTGGCCTTCCACCACACAGTCAAGCGAGTTGGCGGCTAAAAGCGCCTTTATAAAGTTGCATTATCGCGCCCATAATCGGAAAAAGGCGTGATTTAGCACCATAATACTTGATATGGCCGGATTATTGCGCGTTTTAGTTATATAAAATCCTTGAGCTTCGAATCACTTTAATTGAATTTTGCTTAAATTATCATAAGGAGACTAAGCTGGTCAAGTATAAACTTCTGGATCAGGGAAGGTATGCAACTAGGACCAGACATCTCTGGTACTGAAGGTTCTTCTAAGCTACACCCCATGTATAAATCCGGACTAACTGCTATTTTGGCCAGGGATATATGACACTTGCTTCATGAGATAGTGAATCG
>CAZENC010000018.1:16343-19596 GCA_964513115.1 uncultured Desulfobacteraceae bacterium
ATTTTTTCTTAACCGCCGTTTCTTTTTTAAGGGCTGGTGGCCGGCCTGTGTTATGCTATTTCTGTCAGATCAAGTCTCGGTAACTGCAAACAAATTTTAAATCTTTGTAATTCTTGTAATCCATATCAAAGTTCTGTTGTTAGCTCTTTACCGTCTTTTGGAACATCAGGACCCTGTGGAATCGCTTCCCTCAGCACATTGAATACTACTTTTTTAAGTTGCTCAACGCTGTTTCCGGTTTTTTCCACAAATGCGGTAATGCCCGCATAGGACAGATGATTGGAATAATCCGAACTAAAAGAGTGAACCACCACGGGTAAAGCAGGAATCCTGTCGGCAAGTGTCTCCAGCACAGGGATTTCACTTGCATCGGGCAAATCCACGTCTAAGATCAGAAGATCTAAAGGCCCTTGATGATAGGCCCATTTTAATACCTCTTGACCGTTTTTCGCAACTTTGACCCGGTAACCCTCGGCTGTCAACTCTCTTTTAAGAAATTCCCTTACATTGCGATTCCGGTCAGCTATTAGGAGTGTGAATTTCTTCACCACAAGACCTCCTCAATACACA
Source organism: uncultured Desulfobacteraceae bacterium (assembly GCA_964513115.1). GTDB lineage: Bacteria > Desulfobacterota > DSM-4660 > Desulfatiglandales > Desulfatiglandaceae > JAFDHL01. Next base: position 16,914 of record CAZENC010000018.1, read on the forward strand.
TGGTATTTCAGATCCAAAAGCAGTCTCTTTATTTAGGCTGGAAAAACATTGGTTTTTCAAAGTGCAACGTTTCCGTCAATCAGAGTTCTGAAATATCTCTCTTTTGTCTTCCAGGTGATCCACTATGTAAAGGACGGTGAAATTTTTCTTAAACTCGTCTTTGAGTTGCTGGAGTTTTGAACGGTCGATAGCGTAACTTCGGATATAAACCTTGCGATACCCTTCCTGCACTCCTTCATATGAACTCAAAATGCTCACCATACGGCCACCGTATTTCCGGATAATATCGCATACGTCCTTGATGGATCCCGGCCGGTCTTCTAATTGGAAGGCAAACTGAATGCCCCTTTTTCCTATACCGGTCATGGAAATCAATGCCCTGAACAGGTCCGTTTGGGTGATTATACCTACCACGCCTCCCTTATCACCGACCGCCGGCACCCCTGATATCTTATTGTTCAAAAGGACCTCTGCCGTCTCTTCTAATGTATGATCGAAACGAACCGTAATGGGGTTCTTGTTCATGATATCAATCACCTTGATCCTTATCATCAAATATGTAAGTTCATGGATCTCCAGTGTGGTAGCATCTGAGGCGGATGCCCTTTTTATATCCCGGTCCGTAATAATTCCCACCAGTTCACCCTCTTCCATAACCGGGAGCATTCGGATTTTATTTTCTTTCATTAACTTCATGGCATCGTGCATGGAGTCATTGATATCTACAGAGATGACCCTTTTGCTCATCCAATTTTTTACTAACATGGTAACACCTCCTTCTGCTTAATGGTGTAAATCTGGCTTAGCCTCAGCTTCGAGGCACTTAGTAATCCCTTGATTTTTAACCGAGACGCCATGCAAATACACAGTCAATTCGATTCCGCTCTATTTCGATGTTTCAGGCTTGACCCACTCGTTTTTTCTTAACCCCCTTATGATACTCTTTGGCCTGAATCAAACCTTCTGCCTCAAAACATGACCTCGCCAATTCAAAAGTATGATCGTCAAGTTCAATATCGGACCATCCTGAAACACACATCCTCCTGTTAATCTCCTCAAGGGTTATATGGGCGTCAAACGACATGCTGTTAGCCAGGCTTCCAATAAACGAAGCAATGTCGTCAAGCTTAACTCCCTTGGCAACCAATCTATATATTAACTCCCTCATGAATGGGTTCAACTTATCCCTCGCTAATCTAAGTTTTACTACTTTGAGATCAGTATATACACAGTATATAGAGCAACCCGTGTGCCAAGGTGAAATATAGGAGGTAAATATGGCTGAACTAATTGAAACGACAGGTATTATTTCAATCGGCAATGCTTTGGGGCAGATAATTTTAAGGGGATTACGTGTCGGTTTTTTTTACAATTTGTAAAAAACAAGAACGTGCAGATCTTAAATGGCAGGCTATTAAAACGAAAATCAGCCTTTCTTAACCGAAGTCTCCATCTTGAGCTTAAATTTTTCTATCTTCGAGTGAAGGGTAGGTCTCGAGAGGCCTAGGAGTTTGGCTGCGCGCGAGCGGTTACCCCCAGTGATGTTTAGAGCTTCGCTGATTGTCATGCTCGCAAATCGGTCTATACATGAATCAAACATATTCTCAGTATTATCATAGGATAGTAATTTACGGATCCAGCTACGGACCGCCTCGTCACCGGCTTCACTTCCAGTCCCTTTAGTGGGGACCGTGCCGCTTATGGCCTGAGAGATATCTTCAGTTGATACAGGGGCCCCCCGGTTGAATATCAATGTTTTTTGTATGGTATTTTCAAGCTCACGAACATTCCCGGGCCAAGGATAGCTCTTGAGCATATTCACTGCTTCTTCGCTGAGTCCGGGATTATTGATGCCCATATAAGACGAGTATCTTAAAAGGAAATACCCACTGAGGAGGGGAATATCGTCCGCTTTTTCGCAAAGGGAAGGAAGCCATATGGTAACCACTTTGAGTCGATAATAAAGATCCTCACGAAAACGCCCTTCGGCGAGCGCCTCTTCCAGGTTCCGGTTAGTAGCTGCAATAATTCGCACATCAACAGGAATGGTTTCCCTACCCCCTAGTCGTTCAATTGTCCTTCCCTGTAGCAACCTCAATATCTTGGCCTGGATGGCGCCCGGCATATCTCCGATTTCGTCGAGAAAAACCGTACCACCATCGGCCTGCTCGATCTTCCCTACGCGACGACGGGAGGCCCCTGTAAATGCCCCTTTTTCAAAGCCAAAAAGTTCACTTTCCAGCAAATTTTCCGGGATGGCTACACAGTTAATCACGAGAAACGGCTTTTCCGCCCTGAGGCTGTGTTGATAAATGGCCCTTGCCACCAGTTCTTTGCCGGTCCCTGAATCACCCCTAATGAGAACAGTGGCATCGGTGGGAGATACCCTGCCGATCGCCTTGTATACATCCTGCATGGGCTTGCTCTGCCCGACTATGGCCTCCCGAGATATCTTGTCCGGGATGGTATTCATTTCCACCGGGGTTCGCATGAAACGACCTGCCTCTAAGGCCTTATCGATAACACCTAACATTTCAGGTACATCAAACGGTTTTAATATATAGTCGAATGCACCGATTTTGGTGGCCTCAATGGCTGTTTCCGTGGTGCCATAGGCAGTCATAATGATAACAGGTAGCTTGCGCTCAATCTCTTGTATTGCCTGAAATGTCTCAAACCCGCT